>NZ_JBFUIP010000009.1:0-66062 GCF_056401815.1 Aminobacter sp. P4_D5
ACGAGAGGCTAGGCTGATAGGCGAAGTCAAAACAATCGCTTCCGCAGATTTTCCGGATAGCCGGAAAATTGCCGGTTGAGTTTGACAGCCTGCTCCGTTCGACGCCTAATCGTCGTGTCTCAAGTGGCGGAAATCGTTGCCGCTTTGGACAGCGGAGGCGCAGCGGCGAAATTTATGCTCCGCAATGTTGTTTCAATTCCACGCCGGGTTTCCGGCGGTCACAGCAGGCTACGAGCGGCGAGCGCCAGGCGTTCGACGGACGGCGAACTGCGTCCTGAAGAATGATTTGCGAGATTGCATATGCAGATCGTCGGCATCGACACTGGCGGAACCTTTACCGACACAGTCATCCTCACCGAGGACGGGCGTGTTGGCGTCGGCAAAGCGCTGACGACGCACGGCCGGCTGATGGAAGGCGTGATCGCATCGCTTGGTGTCGCCTCCCGCTCGCTGGGCAAGAGCCTGCGCGAAATCCTCGAGACGACCGACATCCTGTCGCACGGCACCACGGTTGGCCTCAATGCCCTGCTGACGGGTACCGGCGCCAAGGTCGGCCTGCTGGTCACCTCAGGCTTTGAAGCGACCTTGCCGATGGCACGCTCCAACAAGGTGCACGGCCTGCCCGACGAGGACAGCATCAATGCGCTCAAATGGCGCAAGCCGGACTTGCTCGTTCCCCGCCGCCGCATCATCGGAGTGCGCGAACGCATCGACGTCGACGGCAATATCGTTGTGCCGCTGGATGAGGAGCAGGCCCGCCAGTCGATCCGCCAGATTGTTGCGCGCGGCGCGGAGGCGATCGGCATTGCGCTGATGTGGTCGCCGGTCAATGGCAGTCACGAACGACGCCTCGCCGAGCTCGTCGCCGAGGAGGCGCCGGGCTTGCATGTGACGCTGTCGAGCGAGCTTGCGCCGCGTATCGGCGAATATGAGCGCACCGCGACTGTCGCCATGAATGCCTATGTCGCGCCGCTTGTCGGCGACTACCTGACCTCGCTCGACGAGGCGCTGCGCAATAAGGGATTTGCCGGCCTGTTCCTGATCGTGACCATGGGCGGTGGCGTGCGTCGCGCCAGCTCGCTGCGCGATGCCCCGGTACACCTTCTTCAATCCGGACCGGTGGGAGGCATCATGGCGGCTCGCCAGGTCGGCGCGCGGCTTGGGCATGCCGATGTGCTCGCCACCGATGTTGGCGGGACCAGCTTCGATGTCGGCCTTGTCGTGGGGGGCGCTTTGCCTGCCGCCTCGCGGCCACGCATCGACCGGCACAGCCTTGCCGTTCCGGTGATCGACCTCGCATCGATTGGAACGGGTGGTGGCAGCATCGCCTATGTCGATCCCGAACTCGGCGTGTTGCGTGTCGGTCCACAAAGTGCCGGTTCGATGCCCGGCCCTGCCTGCTACGGGCGCGGCGGCAAGCAACCCACGGTGACCGATGCCGCTGTCGTTCTGGGTCATCTCGACCGCCTTGGCGGGGCACTCACGCTTGATCGTGAAGCGGCGCGGTCGGCGCTTGCGCCACTTGCCAGCAAGCTTGGCTTGGAAGTCGAAGCGGCGGCCGACGGGATCTTGCGCGTTGCCAATGCACAGATGGCCGATCTCGTCCGTCGTGCCAGCGTGCAGCGCGGCCACGATCCTCGCAACTTCGTGCTTTATGCCTATGGTGGCGCGGCACCCCAGCATGTCGGGCGCTACGCCGCCGAAATCGGCGTAAAGGCAATCGTCATACCGCGCCTTGCGCCTGAGTTTTCCGCTTGGGGCGCAGCCTCCAGCGACATGAGGACGTCCTACGAGATCGAGCTGCCCGCCCGACCGCTGCGGGACTTCCGTGATAGCGAGATCGAAGCATTCGACCGGCTCGAGCAGCGCGCTAAAGGCGAATTCGAAGGGCTGGCGGAGGCGGGCTTGTCAGGTACCGTCGAGATCAGGCGCAAGATCGGCCTAAAATTCTCCCGCCAGCTGCACCGGATCGACATCGAGGTGCCGGCGTCACGGCTCGACGGCGCCGAGATCGCCACTGCTGAGGCGGCATTCCRGTCTCGTTACGAGCAGATCGTGGGCCGGGGTTCAGCCCATGCCAAAAGCGCGATCGAACTCGCGGCCATCGTTGTCGAAGCGCGCATGCATATTGCCATGCCCGACGCCGCTCCAGCACAGATGCGTGGCGTGCCTCGACCCATCCGGCACCGGAAGGCCTGGTTCCTGGGCCGCGAGCGGGAGACGCCCGTCTTTTTGTGGGATGAGCTTGGCGCCGGCGCGGAGGTATCAGGGCCTGCCTTCATCGAATCCGAGCAGACAACGGCCGTGATCCATCCCGGCCAGATGGCGACAATCGACGAGGACGGCAATCTCACCATCGCCGTGCCTCGGGCCCACAAGCGCTCGCCGTCGCCCAGGATTGAGGAATTGGCATGACAATCGGCCCGATAGAACTCGAAATCATCCGCCACCGGCTCGAGGCCATCAATGCTGACGCTGGCGAGACGCTGGTCCGGGTCTCGGGTTCGCAGATCGCGTCCGAGGCGAACGATTTCAACACCGCTATCATGACCGCCGACGGCACCGTGGTCTCCTGCAGCAAGTTCATTCTCGTGCAATCGACCTCGCTCAACCTGATCGTCCGCGACATCCTGGATCGATACGATGAAAACCCCGGCATTGGTCCCGGCGACCAGTTTCTCACCAATGATCCCTATCTCGGGACGCTGCATCAGCCAGATGTCACGCTGGTGGCGCCGATCTTTCACGGCGACAGGCTGATTGCCTGGGCGGGGTCGACAGTGCACGAGCCGGATGTCGGTGGGCCGGTCGCCGGCGGCTTCAACTATGCCGCCCGTTCGATTTTCGACGAAGCCATACCAATCCCGCCAGTCAAGATCGTCGAGGCCGGCAGGATCCGCCGCGACATCGAGCGTGATTATCTTGCCCGCACCCGAACGCCAGAGCTCAACGCGCTCGACCTGCTTGGCCAGATCGCGGCGAACCGTGCATCCGAGCGCCAGATGCTTGAGCTCTGCGCTGCCTATGGGACCAACGGTCTCGTCGAGGCGATGGACAGGCTGCTTGCTTCGACAGAGGCGGCATTCCGCCGCCGCCTCAGCGAACTGCCTGACGGCGTCTGGCGCGAGAACTCCTTCATCGAGCATGAGCAGCGCGTCGGCGCCGACTATCTGCCGAACCAAGTCTACGCGATCCGGCTCGCCATGGCCAAGACCGGCGACAAGCTCAGCTTCGACTTCACCGCGAGTGACGATGAAGCGCCGGGCGCGGTCAACGCCACCTATCCGACACTGGCCAACTTCACCATGGCAGCGGTGCTCGTCCATATCTGCCAGGGACTGCCGTGGATGCCGGGCGCCATCTGGCGGACCATCGAGATCCGCACCCGCAAGCGGTCTGTGGTCGATGCCGAGTGGCCGGCTGGCGTCGCGATGAGCACAGGCACCTCGGCCCAGGCGATCCGCAACTGCGTCAGCGGTTGCCTGGCCCGTTTACTCGACGGTTCGGCAGCGCATGCGCACATGGCCATGGCGTCGTCGCAGTCGTCAGGCGCCGGTGGCATGTCGATTTCGGGACACAGGCTCGATGGCAGCCCCTTCACCACGCTATTTCTGGATGAGCTGAGCGGCGGCGGAGGCGCCACCCGTAATGCGGACGGAAGCGACACCTCTGGCACAGCGACGTCGCCCGGCGCTACGCCCTCGAACCTCGAAACCAACGAAGCATACTATCCGGTGCTCTATCTGACGCGCCGCGAGCTGGCCGATTCGGGCGGGCCGGGCGCGCGCCGCGGCGGCGTCGGCGCCATGCATGCCTATCGCCCTCATCAGACGGAACGCTCGATCGCACTCTTGTCCATGGCGCAAGGATTGCAGCATCCGGCGACCATGGGTGCAGCCGGCGGCGAACCCGGTTTGCCGAGCGGCTTCGCCATCATGAGCAGCGACGTGCCGGTAGCCGGTTCGAAAGGCTGGTCGGATCTTGCGGATGTCACCGATGTTCGGCTGCCGGATGCCGCCACCAGACTCCACCCGGACCAGATACTGGTCACGTCCTCGCAAGGCGGCGGCGGCTTCGGCGATCCGCTTGAGCGTAATCCGACATCGGTGGCAACCGACGTTCTCGACGGGTTGGTCAGCATCGGCGGTGCGTTGCGCGACTTTGGCGTGGTCCTGCGCCTCGACGGTGACCAGGCAGTGATCGACCATGCCGCGTCGGAGGCGGAGCGACAAGCACGTCTCAGGGCCCGGCTCGGCGGTCGCGAGTTGCGCAAGGCTGAAGGTCCGGTCAGCGGACGTCGCCTTTCTAGCCATTTCCGGGCCGTCGAAGCGTCCGGTGGCGAACAGATCGTATGCGCCAGCTGCGGCCATGGCATCTGCAACGCGGGCGCGGGTCTCTACGCGTCCCTTGTCGTCCACGAAGCTGCCGCAGGCGAGCGGTCGGCCACCACCGATCGCTATCCCGGCAGTGAGCGTTTCCGCCTCCGCCACCTCTATTGTCCCGGCTGCGCCCGACAGGTCGACGTTCAGGTCGCGGTCGCCGGCGATCCAGTGCTTGAGGCGATGGAAGTACTGCCACCCGATCAACCAACAGAGGCACGACCATGACCGCCATTCCTCTGCCTTATGGCGATGATCCCGACACGATGGGGTTCTGGGACGCGGCCCGCGAGAAGCGCCTTGTCGTGCAACGCTGCAAGGCCTGCGGCCATTGTCAGTTTCCGCCCCATCCGTTCTGCGCTGGCTGTGCCCGTAACGAAACAGAATGGGTCGACGCAGTCGGTCGGGGTCAAGTGTGGTCGTACGGCATTGCCCACGGCCCAACGCTGCCGGGTTTTCAGGATGTGGTGCCGTATCCGATGATCGTCGTCGAACTCGACGATCATCCGCATATCCGCATGGTCGGCAGTCTTGTTGCCGCACCGGAAGCCCCCATCAACAGCGTTCCCGCTTCGGCCATCCGTATAGGCTTGCCGGTCGATGTCATCTTCACCGCCGTCTCCGACGACATCACCTTGCCGCGCTGGATGGCTCGCGCATCCGAGGGTCAGAAGCCATGAGCGACACGATCTTCCTCAAGGACCGCACAGCGATCGTCGGCATCGGTGAGACCGCTTTCGGCAAGTCAATGGCGGAAAGCGAGGAGCAGCTTGCCTGCATGGCGATCAAGGCGGCGCTCGATGACGCCGGCATCTCGCCGTCGGAGGTCGATGGCCTGTGTTCGCTCAACATGGAAAATGTCTTCCAGCACGACATCGCGCGCGACCTCGGCATGAAGGAGGTGACCTACTACGCGCAGATGCCCGCCGGTGGTCATGGCGGCTGCGGGACTGTTGGCCATGGCGCTATGGCGATTGCCACCGGCCAGGCCAAGGTAGTCGTCGGTTGGCGCTCACGCAAGCGGAGCGGCCGCGCGAGCCGCGTCTGGGCTCAGCTGGAACAGCGCATCCAGGGCAGCCGCGACACCTGGTTGAGACCCTGGGGCATTATCCGCCCGGTCGACGAGGTGGGTGTGCTTGCCATGCGCTACATGCACGAGTTTGGCGCCACCCGCGATCATCTCGCCAATGTCGCATTGGCGTTTCGAAGCCATGCCAATCGCAATCCCAATGCCTTCATGCATGCCAAGCCGATGAGCCGCGAGGACTATTTCGCCGCGCGCTGGGTCAGCGAGCCGTTGTGTCTGTTCGATTGTTGCCTTGAGACCGACGGGGCGATCGCCTTCGTCGTCACCTCTGCGGAGCGGGCCAGGGATTGCCGTGCCAGGCCCGTCTACATCCATGCTGCAGCTCAAGGGTTCGACGGCGGCAGTGCCATACTTGCCAACTACTTCACGGCTGATCCGATGCGCTCACAGGCCGCGACCTGCGCGAAGTCGCTGTGGCGCCAGAGCGACTTCCGTGCCTCCGACATCAAGGTGGCGCAGTTCTACGACGCCTTCACGCCAGAAGTGTTCTTCACCCTTGAAGGTTATGGCTTTTGCGGGCGAGGCGAGGGGGCAGCCTTCACCGAGGACGGCGGCATCGCGCTTGGTGGGCGCCTGCCGGTCAACACCGGCGGCGGCAGCCTCTCGGAGGTCTATCTGCATGGTTTCAACATGATCACCGAAGGCGTGAAGCAGATACGCGGCAACTCGACCGGTCAGGTCGACAACGCCGACTGCTGCTTGGTGAGCTCAAGCGATCTGGGCCCGACCTGTGCGGTCGTGCTGCGCAATTGAGATGGAGGGCTAACGATGCACGATACCATCGTCTGGATCAGTGGTGCGACGCAGGGCGTGGGCCTCGGGCTCGCCCGCAACGTTCCTTTCAAGAGCGCCCGCATCATCAATCTGTCGCGCCGGAAGCACCCCGATTACGAGAGCGTCGCGTTCGACCTGACTGACCCTTCGACATGGGATCGCATCCGCGGCCATTTCATCCGGGAATTGGCCGCGTTTCGCGGCAAGCGCGCCATCTTCATCCACAACGCATACTATTCCGAAGCGATCGGCGTGGTCGGCAAGGTCTCCTCGGAGACGTATGAAAAAGGCGTGCTTGCCAATCTCGCTGCACCCTTCGTGCTTGCCGAAGCGTTTCTCGATGCTTGCCGCCCCGGCTACGAGGCAGGGCTGGTGATGCTTTCTTCCGGCGCGGCGGTTGCAGCGCTCGAAGGCCTCGCCACCTACTGCGCCTCCAAGGTTGCTATCGAGCACTGGGTCGAAGTTGTCGCGCGCGAGCGCCAGAGCCGCGGCGGAACCGGGCCGTGGGTGGTGGCGGTGCGGCCGGGCGGCGTCGACACGCCGGCCTTGCGCGCAGCCTCCGGAGTCGATCCCGAGCTTTATCCGCGGGTGGCGAGCCTCAAGCGCAACATTCCCAATCGCGTCGACATTGACACAGCCGGCAGGCGGATATGGGCGGCGCTGCCGCCGGCCCCTGATACCGCGGTCATCTCGTTCGCCGAGCCGCCGGGCGACCCGGCATTCCACTTCGGTGGACCGCGCGTCAGGCAGTTCGCCGGGTCGAGCTGGAAGCTGGTCTACGACTGACGACGAGGGCCGGCGGCCAAGAGGATCAACAGGGAGGAAGCTATGAAATCTCTATGGAAGAAACTGGCGCTTGCCGCCGCCGTAATCGGGATGAGCCTCGGCGCCCGTGCCGAGGGCTCTGACGCGCCAAAGCCTCTGCCGCAGCGCGAGAAGGTGACAGTCGCCATGACTGCCAAGGTCGAGGCCTACATCCCGATGATCCTTGCCGAGCGAATGGGTGAGTTCGACAAGGAAAACATCGACATCGAATACACCTTCGCCAAGTCGAGCGACGGCATCGTGCTCCTGTCCACAGGTCGTGCTGACGTGCTTGGCGGCCAGCCGAGCGCGGCCGTCTTCAACGCCATCGCCAGTGGCGCCGACATCCGCGTGGTGGCGCCGCTCTTCGTCCAGTCGCCGGCCTCCAAGCAGGGGATCTGGGCCAACAACGCCTTTCTCAACGGCCGCAAGTTCACCGTCGACCTGTTCAAGGACCAGACCGTCGCCAGCGCCATCGGCCTCGGCTCGACGGCCTCCTACTTCCTGCAGACGGAACTGGAGAAAGTCGGCCTGTCGCTCAAGGACGTGAAGTTCCAGACCATGGCTTCGCCTGACATCCTGGTGGCACTCGAGAACGGTGCCGTCAATTTCGGCTACCTGATCGACTCCATCTGGCAGAAGGCGGATGAATCCAAGGTGTCGCTGGCCTTCGTCCAGGGACCGGAGATGTCGGCAGGGTCGTGGAGCTTCGGTCCACGCCTGCTCAAGGAACGCCGCGACGTCGGTGAGGCGGTGATGCGGGCGCTGGTACGCACGACGCGCACCTATCTCCAGGGCGACTACCATAACAACCCTGAGATCATGAAGATCATGCTCGAGGAGCTGCAGCTGCCCGAGGAGACGCTGAAGAAGGGTGTCTCGCTTACCTTCGATCCCAACCTCTACATGCCGGCCGATCTCGCCAAGCGCCTGCAGAAGACCTACGCGCTCATTCCCGAGGTGCTGTCTTACACCGAGCTGATGCCGGAGGATCGCGTCGTTGACCAGGGCTTCATTGCTGCCGCAGGAATTCCCATTCCGGCGAAATAGGCAGGTCGTCATTGGCCCGGTGCAATTCCGCGAGGCGTTGGTGCCGGGTCACTATCTGCCTGAGGGTGGACCCAAGGGCAGCCGTGCCGGGGCTCTCCTCGGGCGCGGTACTGATAAGCCCCACGGCGACCGGAACACGCATGAACTTCGACTGGAAGGATGCCGCGACCGCGGTCACGCCTTCCGCCGAGAAGCCGCGGGAGGTGGCATAGCCTTGTTTGCGAACCGATCTGACCTTGTCGAGCAGTGCGGTCAAGTTGGCCGTGCGCCTTGCCGGCGGCTCGGTGCGGAACATGCGCTTGGCAATCTCCACCACCATCTCCTGCGGCTTGCCCGACAAAAGTGCCATGCCGGCGGCGGTCGACCAGTCGTAATCGGTGAAGCCTTCGACATGGACGCCAGCGTGAAAATCGGAGCCGGGAATGATCGCCGAGCACTGCACCCAGCGGTCGTTTTGCATACACAGCCAAACCGTCAGGCCGGTGCGGCGATGAACTTCGTCCATCAGGTCGGAGACCGCCGTACCACCGAAGAACGAACCTTCGAGGCGCCGGGCGAGCGTGACGATCCGGTAGGATGGCAGGTAGACCTTCTGGCGCGGATCGAAGGCGAGGTAGCCGGTGCGCACCAACGTCTTCAGTATGTCGTCGGCGCTGGAGTTGGGGATGGCGAGCGCACGGCTGATCTCAGTCGTTCGCGCCGGCCGCGGATTGGCCTGGAAGTATTCGAGTACAGAAAGCACGCGCAGACTGGATTTCACCACACCGCCAGAACGGTCGTTGGTGACGCCCCGCAGCAGTTCGTTGGGTTCTTCGAATCCCAACTCCGCCCGTCTCGCCGTACTGGCCGCGGATCCCATGGCGCTCTCCTCTCCTTGCGCCGGTGTGCCGACGCAGAGCGTTTCGTGCCCCAGCTTGGCACCTCACCAGGAACTTGAATTCGGCCATTTGGCCTAGGCCGTTTGCCCCTCAATCTGAAAACCCTATCGAAAGACCCCGACACCATGCAGACCATCCCACAGGCAATCCGGCACGCCCGCGACGAACTCGACCGCAGCCTGGCGGATCTCCAGCGCATGTTTTGCAAGAAGACCGGGATCGCCTATGTCGGCCGTGTCGATGCGTCGCCGCAGGCGCACAATTGGTTCCGCCGCTTCGGCGAGGATGTTCGGTTCTGCTACGTCAATCCGCGCGGCGGCGAGGCCGGCGGCATGCCCGTCTTCACGTCGATGGCAGAGGTGCCTGACTACATCGACCTCGCCGTGGTCAAGGTGGCGCCGGCGATCGTTCCGCAGGTGATCGCCGATTGCGGTCGCCGCGGCGTGCGCGACGTTATTGTCTTCAGCTCCGGCTTTTCGGAAGTGGGTGCCGAGGGTGCCGCTCTCGAGGCCAAGGTCGCCGCGGCGGCGCGCGAACATGGCGTGCGCGTCATCGGGCCGAACACCAACGACAATACCTTTGAGCAGTTTCCCATACCGGAGCAGCATCGCGGCGGCCTGATCGGGTTGGTCACCCAGAGCGGCTTCAACGGCCGCCCTATCGTCGAGGGCGTAGCCATGGGGGCTGCCTTTCGGCGCTGGGTAACGGTAGGCAACGAGGTCGATCTCGAGGTTGCCGACTTCATCAACTACTTTGCGCACGATCCGCAGACGTCAGTCATCGCTGCCTATGTCGAGGGCTTCAAGTCGATCTCGAAGCTGCGGCTGGCGCTTGAGGCGGCTAATGCAGTGAAGAAGCCGGTGGTCATGCTGAAAATGGGGTCGACCGAGCGTGGCGCGCGCATGGCCGCCTCGCACACCGGCCATCTCGCCGGGGCGGATGCGGTCATAAACGGCTTGTTCAAGCAATATGGTGTGATCCGGGTCCGCGATCTCGACGAGCTGCTCGAGACCGCCAACCTGCTGGCCAAGCTGCCGGCTGGTACCGGCCCCAACTGCGCGCTCTATTCGGTTTCGGGGGGCTCGACGACGCTGATGGCCGAGTTGGCCGACAGCTATGGCGTGAGCTTCCCCGACCTGTCGCCGGCGACAGTTGAGAAGCTTTACACCTACCTGCCCAGCTACGTCACCGTCTCCAATCCGATCGACAATGGCGGCGGCTTTGTCATCTCTGCTCCGCAGCAGCAGCGTGTCGATGTGCTCGAAACAATCGCCGCCGACCCCAACGTCGACGTCATCGTTGTCGGGCTGACCGCGGCCCTTGGCCTCCTGTCCGACAGTTTTGCCGCCGACGTGCTGGCTTTTGCGCCCCATTCGCCCAAGCCCATCGTGGCGGTATGGGGATCGATGCTGACAGACAGCCCCGGATATCGTGATCTGGTCAAGTCTGGCGTGCCGATCTTCCGCTCGTTCCGCAAATGCTTCCGCGCCATGCGCGCGCGGGCCGACTACGAGGCTGCGAAGGGGGCGTTCCGCCGCCGCCTCTGGGGTGCAACGGCATTGTCGGTCAGCCAGCACAATGCACTGCAGCATAATGGGGTTCTCGATAGCGCACAGGCCGCCGCCCTGCTCGACGGCGCCGGAATCGGCCGTGCTCGCGAGCGTCTTGTCACCTCGTCCACAGAAGCTGCAGAAGCGCTTACGGCTTGGGGAGGGCGCGTGGTCATGAAGCTCGCCTCGCCCGACATCGCCCACAAATCTGATGCAGGATTGGTGCAGCTCGACATCGCCGACGTCACGACCGCCGCAAGAGTCTATGACGGCCTGGTTGCGACGGCGAAGAACCATTTTCCGGCGGCTCGGATCGAAGGCGTGTTGATGCAGGAACAGATCGGCGCGGGAGTCGAGATGATCGTGGGACTGACGCAGGATCCCGACCTCGGCCCAACCATCACCGTTGGCGCCGGAGGCATCTATGCCGAAATTTTGAAGGATGCCGCAACGCGCCCACTGCCTGTCGACAAGGAAGACATTCGCGAAATGATCGCCAGCCTCAGGCTTTCGCCGCTGCTCGACGGCGCTCGTGGCGCGCCGCCTTCGGACAAGGATGCGCTTGTCGAGTTGGTTTTCAATCTCGCGGAACTGGGACTTGCTGCCGGTTCGCGTATTGCCGAGCTGGACCTAAATCCAGTTATCGTGCTGCCGGACCGAGCTGTGGCTGTCGATGCGCTTGTTGTCGCCAAGCGACCATCGGCATAGCTGGGCGTTGGTGCACGGATCATTCAACGGTTGAGCTGTAAGCAGTTGAGACCGCAATCACTGTGATCCCAGGCCATGCCCCATAAACATAACGCCGCCCGCCGTCATCGCATCGGCAAGATGAAATTCAAGGTGACGAATTGGGCGGAATATGAGGCGGGCCTACGCCGGCGCGGCAGATTGACCCTATGGATGACACCGGAAGCGCTGGACGGATGGCAATCCCCTCGCCGCAAGACACGGGGTGGCCAACCACGATATTCCGATCTGGCAGTTGAGACTACCTTGACGCTGGGGTTGGTGTTTGGACTGCGACTGCGCCAGACTGAAGGATTGCTGGGTTCGGTGCTTGCGTTGATGGGACTGGAAATACCCGTTCCCGATCATACGACGCTCAGCCGTCGGGCAAGAACGTGGGAGTCGGCTGCCAGATGCAATGATAAGGAGCCCGTCCCGAACGGCCCAGTTCATGTGCTCGTCGACAGCACCGGACTACAGATTTACGGCGCCGGCCAATGGCTGAAAGAAAGGCATGGAACCAAGTCCCGTCGTGGGTGGCGTAAGCTGCATCTGGCTCTCGATGCCGATAGCGGCGAGATTATTGCTCATTCCCTGACGGATCAGGCAGCTGGCGATATTTCGCAGGTGGAACCCTTGCTCAACCAGATCAGTCACGAGATCGATCAGTTCACTGCCGATGGCGCCTATTATGGTGATCCAACTTATGACGCCGTTATGCGTCACAGCGCCGAAGCTCGGATTGTCGTTCCACCACGCTCGAACGCGGCGGGGCGGGCTGAGACCGAAGCCCGCGGCCAAAGAGACGATCACATAGCATCGATCGATAAAGATGGCCGTCTGAGTTGGCAGACGTCCACTGGCTACGGCAAACGCGCCTTGGTTGAAAYGGCAATAGGTCGATACAAGAGGATCATCGGGCCGCGCTTGCGGGCACGATCGTTTCCGGCTCAGCGCACAGAGGTAGCCATCGGCTGCTCTGTCCTCAATCGCATGCTGGCATGCGGATACCCGAAATCCGTTCGGTGCAAGACGAAGACGAAATGAGGAACGCTTCCATAGACTGAATTGCGGCCAGGAACCGATCCGTGCACCAACGCCTAGGGAAGCGAAACCATTGACGCAAATCACCTAAGATTTGGAGCGGCGCGTAAATCAGCTGCGAAAGCTGCCGCAGAAGTCAGGAGTTTTACCAGGTCACCTATGATGCCGATCTTCGACACCGACGCCCAAGAAGGATCGAATATACTCGCGGAGGGATGTTTGCCCTCTCACCGGCTCATCGTTTGCATCGGTTTGTCCGTCGATCACCTTGCCGGTCATACATGCATAGGACGCTGCAGTTTTTGCCGAAAACCCAAACTGCTCGAATGACTCTTTCAGCGCGTCGCGTGAAATTTCCTGAACTTCGACTTTCCGGCCGACGGCATTGCTGAAGGCATCTGCGACGTCTTGCGTGGTATATCGCTCAGGGCCTTCGATATGCTGGATACCAGTATTCGAGACAGGTTCCATAAGCCGCCGGGCGGCCGCCTGCCCGAGATCCCTGGGCGCGACCATCGGTAGGACCAGAGCGGCGGAGAAAAAGCTGGGCAAAGCCCCGTTCGCTCGGACAGCTTCGGCCATGCCCGTCCAGTTGCTCATGTAGTATGCGCCGCGATTGATAGCGACCGGAATTGGCTGGGCGAGCAGCTTTCGTTCCAACTCATGAAGCACGGTCAGGTCCCCACAGCGTTCGCCCTCGAAAGCTCCATAGGTGGATTGCGCAACAACCTTTTCGAGACCGGATCCCTCCAGAGCGGCAATGATTGCGGCGACATTCTTGCGCTCTTCAATGTCCGTGTCCGTTGACGGATCAGCGGGTGGGTTCAGCAGGAACGCGCGCTTGCCGGCGCGAAATATCTTCCGCAGAGTATCCACGTCGCGAATATCGGCCACGGCGATCCGGGCGCCCTCCTTTTTTAGATCAGCGCCGTGATCCTGGACATGCGTGACAATCGTTACATCCTGTCCAGCGTCCAGCAGAGCGCGTGCTGTCGCGGAGCCGACCCGACCCGTCCCTCCAAGAATGATGTGCATGACGGTCTCCCTTGTTCTTGCGTGAGACAAAGGATTAACATCCTGTTTGGACAGAAATTGTCAGGAGTATTGCCAGGTCAGAGATTGGCCTGCGGCTCTAGGAGCCGATACTCCGCCAGAAGACTGCGGCGGGATCGCGGCAGAGGGTCTGGCAACGCTTGAAGCTCTACGATGCGGTCGATGCGGAAATGGCGGAAGGCGTCTCGGGTTTCACACCATGCTGCCAATATCTCCGCTTGGTCAAAGAAGCCCAACGCTACGGGCCAGACAGTGCGGTTGAGCGCTCTTCCGTCACCAGCTCCATACTTGATCCGCAATTTCCTCTGGTCTCGCATTGCCGCGCGGACCGTCGCCAGTTCTGTCAGCTTGCCGCTGCCCGAAGGACCCACCGTGAGTCCGTTGGAGCGCATTGCCGCTGCGATATCATCTCCCATTCCATCAGTAATCTTGACCAACACGGTGTCGGCCGCTGCGGCGATGCTATCGTCACCGCGCGCCGCGACGAACCGAAGCCCCAGCAAGATCGCATCGGCCTCGATTTGGGTCAGTGCCATCGGAGGAAGAAAGAAGCCTGGCCGTAAAATGAAGCCGATCCCGGCTTCGCCTTCCACGGAAACACCCAGCTCCACCAGCGTTTCCATGTCGCGGTAGATCGTGCGTTCGGACACGCCAAACAGGTTCGCAAGGGTCTGAGCGGTCACCGCAGTCCGCCGTTCCCGCAGCACCTGAAGAAGTCTAAGAAGTCGGCCAGAGCGTTGCATGATGTTTGAAATACCCGCTTTCAGGCACCGCGAATAGCTGCGTTGGATAGCGTCCGTATGCGTGGGTCCGGTCGCACAAATCCTGATTTCACGCCGGTGCTTTATTCAATCGCAGAAATTAGTGACACCGATGCCCTATTTCCACGAAAGATAATTTGAAGGCATAAATCGGGTGGCCGCGCCATCTGCCGCGCCGCTAGACAGCCATGACGCAATATTCAGGAGACACGTCATGGAACTGGAAAACAAGACTATCATCGTCACCGGCGCGAGCAGCGGGATCGGCGCGGCGGCGGCGCGGCTATTTGCATCCGAAGGGGCCAATGTAGTTCTAGGCGCGCGCCGATCCGGGGAGCTTGAAACCCTTGCGGAAGCGATCACTCAAGCCAATGGCAGAGCCGTGGTTTTAGCCGGCGACGTAAAGGATGAAGGCTACGCCGATGCTCTTGTCTATCTCGCGACAAACGAGTTCGGCGGGCTGGACGGCGCATTCAACAATGTCGGCATCGTGGGCGAGATGCAGCCTGTCCCGGATATGAGCCTCGGCAATTGGACCGATGTGATTTCGGTCAATCTGACGGGTGCCTTCCTGGCCGCCAAGGCGCAGATACCGGCAATGAAGGCGCGCGGGCAAGGCTCGATCGTCTTCACCTCGTCATTTGTAGGCTTCAGCAACGGTGGCATGCCGGGCATGGGAGCCTATGCGGCATCCAAGGCGGGATTGATCGGTTTGGCCCAGTCGCTGGCATCGGACCACGCCGTCGAGGGCATACGCATTAATGCGCTATTGCCGGGCGGTACGATCACGCCAAGCGGGGGTGAAGGAAATCCGGCCGCTTTGGAGTTCATCGCCGGCTTGCATCCCATGAAGCGGATGGCGACCGCCAAGGAGATTGCGCAGGCAGCCTTGTTCCTCCTTTCTGATCGATCCAGCTTCATGACCGGGAGTCCAATGATCGTAGATGGCGGAATGTCCGTTCGGTTGGCATAATGATCGCAAAAATGCCCTCCGAATGGCCAAGACCGTCATTCGGAGCGGCGTTGACGGAACATCGCTGCCTCAGTGACCCTGCGATGCAGGAGTGCGTCAAATTCGGGATTCTGGCCGGTTTGCTGATCGCAGGTCTGGCGGGCTACATCATCTTGAGGCTCACCTATCGCAGGAAGGCCGCAGCGGCGTCGTAGAAATCCTAAAACTCGTTACGTCAGGGTTTCGGGATTCTCACGACAAAATTGTTTAGACCTCAAGTCAGAAACGCTCAAGCATGTTTTTGAGCAGGCATTTGGCAACGCCAAATTCTTAACGAGCATTTTGCACCATGATTAAGAACCCGACCGAAGTCTTCATGGCACATTTGCGCGAGGGTGGCTGATACCCTACCCTCCCAACCGGCATGATGCACTTGGCGTAGATTCTCCAAAGCACCATTTTAGAAATGCGACACGGGAAATTTCCCGAATGCCACGATTGCCGACGACACGAGCAAAGAGCGTCGGCGCAAATTAGAAGGCTCAGGCGCTATCCGGAATTCCGCGAACTAGTCATCGAGCAGCTGAAGTCACATTGGTCGCCGGAACAGATCGCAGGCCGTGGGCCGATGGGGTCAGTCTCGGTGGTTGTGTCGCAAATTTCTTAGGAGCGCTGATCTTCGCCCGTTGACCTCGGAGCGATCAGGCGGCCAGTTGACTGAATTGCTGAAATGGACGCAATTCGGGCGTGAACTGCCCCTTGCGGATCATGTTGACAGGCTCGATGCCGGCGATGGTCGAGGCCGCTGCAGCAAACGACTTGAAGCCGGACATCGGGCGGACGCGTCGCTTGATGAAGCGATGATCCTGCTCGACAATGTTATTGAGATATTTGATCCGCAGCATCTCGATTGGAACCGGGCATCCGAACCGCTTCAGMATACGATTGATAGCGTTGATCCCGGCCGTGTTTGCGTACGCGGCAGGCCGTTCGCCTCAAGTGCTCGTGCGAAGAATTTCGTCGCTGCGGCCTTGTTGCGGCGCTTTGACAGCATGAAGTCGAGGGTCTGACCGAACTTGTCGACCGCACGGTAGAGATAGACCCATTCCCCTTTCACACGGATATAGGTCTCATCCATCCGCCAGGATCGATCCGTGGCGTGCTTGCGATGGCGGCTTCATCGTCCATGAGCCCGGCATAGCGGACAACCCATCGTTTCAGGGTGTGATCGAGCGCGACACCCCGCTCGGCCATGATTTTCCTCGAGATCACGGTAAGACACGCCGTAGCGCAGATAGAAGAACACAGCGAACAGGATTACGTCTCTCGGCAAATGCGCGCCCTTGAGTGATATCGCCATCGTTGCGCTCCCATCATCATCGCCACGAGCCCAACGATCGTTCGATCTGAAACTTGGTTTGCGACACAACCCCCGAACGTGATCGCCCGTCAGATGCCGGAACAGATGATCACGGCCCCACCATTCCAAAGGTGGCATGAAGTAGGCGGTCAGTTCCTGCGCGCTGGCACGTCACGCTCCCGATTGAGTTCTGCGTCGACCGTCGCCTGCACGACGGCTATGTCCGTTTCGGCTGCGGGTGCGATACGCGCGATCTCGGCCGAAACCTTCGCCCAATGGACAAACTCACCGGCATCGCCGCGAGCGTGGGACCGCGCGGCGCGGCGTTGTGCTTCATAATACGCCGTTCGTTGATAGCGTCTGACGAGTGCCCGCGCATCCTGCTGCTACCGGCAGCGGCGCGACCTGGCTCTCAGCCTGTTGCGAGATGCTCCGGGCCTTGAATGCGCCGGTGTCACGATCACAAGCTCTGCCGATTTCTGCAAATACCTGATCGAGGCCTTTGGTGTCGTCACAGTGCCTGGGGCAGGCTTCTTCTGCGATCCCTATTTCCGCATTTCGTTCGCCACATCGGAAGACGTCATCAAGGAAGGCTGCGCGCGCATCCTCACCGCCGCGCGCTCGCTGACATAAGGAGCCGGAGGCGGCGGCATCGTGGCGGAACTTGCCAAGGCCATAATCGCCATCTTGCCCAGGTACTTTGGTGCCGGTCCTCAGAAGTACCGCATCCTTCACTCCGAGCACCAGTCTGTCCCAATCTATTCGAGCCAACTGGATTCGAACCAGCGCGTTTTGCTATGGGGCATGCCAACGTCTACGCTCGTTTTGGCCTGATGGCCGGTGGAGCCCGGCCTTCGTGGTCGCATTCGGCCGTTTGCCATCATGTGCACGTCGATTGCCGCATTCCACAATCGACGTCGGCGCGCAAAATAGGGCATAGCCGCTAAACCTCTCGCCATGCTTGTGATTGAGGAAAACCGCATCCCCGCCTCGATCATCGAGGCGGGGCTGCGCGAAGCCGGCCATGACGAGGTAAGCCTCGTCCACAACGTTTCCGGCATCGCCCGGCGCATCGCCGAGATCAACCCCGAAGTCATCGTCATCGACCTCGAAAACTTCAATCGCGACATGCTGGAAAACATGTTCCAGCTGTCGCGCGCGGTGAAGCGGCCGATCGCCATGTTCGTCGACCGCTCCGACAGCGCCTCTATCGAGGCCGCAGTCGATGCCGGCGTCTCGGCCTATGTCGTAGATGGCCTCAAGCGCGAACGCGTCAAGCCGATCCTCGATATGGCCGTCAGCCGCTTCAATGCCTTTTCCAGGCTGTCGCGGGAGCTCGAACAAGCGCGCGGCGAGCTGGAGGACCGCAAGGACCGGGCCAAGGGCATCTTGATGAAGTCGCGCGGACTGTCCGAGGCGGACGCCTATGCGCTTCTGCGCAAGGCGGCGATGAACCAGAACCGCAAGATATCCGAGATCGCGCAAAGCCTTGTCACGGCGGCCGGGTTGTTGGGAGACGACGCATGACTGACGCCCGCTACCCGGTCGCCGCCGGCTTCCTGACGCTTCTCGACAGCGCGCTTCTGGTCTCGACCAAGGAAAAGGGTTCGCCACGGCCGAGGGCATCGACCTCACGCTGATGCGCGAGACGTCATGGACGAATATTCGCGAACGCCTGGCCATGGCCACTCCCCGCACTTCTGAAAGAAATGAAGGGCCTCTCGAATGCCTGAAAGTGCAAGGCATAGAATCGATCGAACGAACGCTGGATGTCGTCACTTTTCAACATAACTCCCGAAGTTATTCAGGATCGCCTGCCAGCCGTCGCGCTGCATCTCGATGGAGTTCTGCGACTCGGCATCGAACATGGTCGTCACCTTCGTACCATTCTCTGTGGCTTCGAAGGTCGTACGCGCCTTGCGCCCGTCGCCCATGGCTAATGTGATGGCCTTATGCGGCTCGACCTCTTCGTACACCGCCTCGAAATCGAAGCCGAAACTGCCGTCCTTGGCTTCCATGCGCGCCTTGTAGCCGCCGCCCACTTTTAGGTCGGCTTCGGCGCTAGGGCAGCACCAGTCGTCGGAAGCGAAGTTCCACCGCGTGATATCAGCGGGCGTCGTGTAGGCCTCCCAGACGCGTTCAATCGGCGCCGCGATCGTGGTAGCGATGGTGATCTGCTGGTTGGTCATTTTTCGTTTCCTTGTTGTCGCAGTTGGATGAGATTTCGCCGGCGGTTCATTGCGTGATTTCGGGCTCGACGAGTTTAGCAAGCTTGCGCAGCGACTCTTGCCAGCCGAGATAGCATGCCTCGACGGGGATCAGATCGGGCACGTTCTCCTGAACCACCGTCATCTCCGTTCCGACCGAGACTGCCATCAGCGTGACCGTCACTTTCATCTCGCCGGGAAGGTTCGGATCATCGAACGCATCGCTATAGACGAGCATCTCGCCGGGAACGAGTTTCAGATAGGTACCACCGAAAGAATGGCTTTGCCCGGTCGTGAAGTTTCGGAAGGACATTCTGTGCTTGCCGCCTTCCTTCGCCTCAAGCTCATGGACCGAACAGGTAAAGCCGACGGGCGGGAGCCAACTCGCAACCGCGTCAGGTTCCAGAAATGCGCGGTAGATCTTCTCGGGTTTCGTGGCGAAGATCCGGTGCAGTTTAACAGTGTTGGGCATGATCACCTCCATTCATTCAACTCCTCTAGGACGAACAAGTAATGCGTCTCCCGACAACCAACCTCTTTTTTTCCAGGGTCTTGGCTTGCTGATCGCTTTGGCCTTCGGCTTCGTGGGCGAACTTGAGGATTTCATAAGCAAAATCGTCCAGGGACCGCTTCGGGTCGGGAAGCAGAAGTTGCCACGCGGAGGCTCAACAACGAAGACATGGGGAAAACGGATGTTAGTCTGGCGGGAAGAATCCAAAGCGGATCGCTGTTATGATCATGGCCCGGCTGTCGGTTCTTGCGCCTATTGATCGTCCTGTGGTGAAAGCAAATTCTTGAAGTGATGATGGCAAAGATAGAAGGTGGCTCAGATGCCGGCAGAGACGAAGGTGAAAGGCCCTGCTTCGTACTTTCCTTCCATTGAGAAGACATACGGCAAGCCGACAAGTCATTGGCTTAGGTGCTGGATGGAATGAGGGGAAAGAAACACATGGAGATGGTTTCCACGCTCAGATCAGAGCACAAGATAGGTCATGGGCACCCCCGTTGCTCATCATCGGTCTCAGAGTGCGGCCTAACCACCCCGGATAGTGGATTGACGCCAGAGGCAGAATGACCGGCATTCAAGCTTCGTCGCCAGTTTTGGGATGAGACATCAAACGGGAGCGTCGCCTATTATATGGCGACGATCGCGAACTGCTCCGACGCCAAAGCCTGGCGCCGGATTCTGTCTTCCGCCGCGCGCGTGTCCCAAGGTTAACGTCAGAAGCGTGATTATGTGAGATTTGCCACATTGCCCCCATACGGGCAGGCGATTGAGGGTTCGTTTTGTGATTCATAAACGCCACCCGCGATTCTTAACAAGAGAGGATTGATAACATGGGTCTGACCAGAACCGCCGCAACCGCCTGCGCTCTTGGCGCCTTCCTGACGACCACCGGATTGTCTCGCGCCRTATTCGCCCAAACCCAGACCGAGGCCGCCTCTACAGCGCTCTTGGCCACGGGCTTGACGGACGGCGGAGCCGCCGAAGCCCAGGTGGTCGAGGCTGTCCGCAACGGTGACATCTTGACGATCAAGCTGCGCTTCAAGCCGCTCGGCGCAAGCAAGGTCGAACGAATCTACGATTCGATCAGCGAGAACGCCTATGAAAACAGCTTCTACGTTCTCGCCGGCAACAAGAAATACCTGCTACTCACGGACAGCAACGACAAGCCTCTGACAAATCCTAATCTGACCATCAAGGCCAGCAAGGATTCCCCGATCGCCGGCTCCTGGCACGGCAGATTTCCCGCCCCGCCAAGGGACGTCACGGAAGTGTCACTGACGATCCCGGGCGTCGAAACGCTCGACGCCATCAAAATTACCGACCGATAGCCATGACCGGCACAACTAAGTCTTCCCTAGCGGCGGTAGTGATCATGGCGGCGGCGAGCGGTTCCTTTGCTCAGGAGTCGCCCTACAATCGCGATATCCGCGATCTCAAGGCCACGGTTCTGGATCTGAAGGGTCTTCCCTCCGATCTGAACAACGCCGTGTCGGATCTGACGGCGAAAGCCGATGGGCTTGCCGCTCAGCACGGTGGTCTTTCCGTACGACAAGACGCGGCGACCGTCAGAATATCCATGACGGGCGATGTCCTGTTCGATTTCGACAAGGCAGACGTCCAGCCGGCTGCGGAACCGACGCTCACCGATATCGCGCGTCTCATCGCATCAATCTCCGCTGGCAGGATCATCATCGAGGGCCATACCGATTCCAAGGGCTCGGCCCAATATAACCAGGACCTGTCGCTTCAGCGGGCAAATGCGGTCGCGAACTGGCTTGTGAGGCACGGAGCAGACAAGGCGCAACTGTCGGTCAAGGCATTGGGTGCCAGCCATCCTGTCGCGCCCAACACCCTTGAAAACGATGCGGACAATCCAGCTGGGCGTGCATTGAATCGGCGCGTCGAGTTCGTATTGCCCAAGTAATTCGCGCAGGGGATCTCCGGGCCGATGACTACCCGTTGGCTTTGTCGCAAAGTTTCGGTGCTGTCACATTGTTATTTCGGCTGGGATAGCTGCGGGGCATGAGCAGGACCGCGCCGACTTACAAGAACCACCGCTATCCCATTGAGACCGTAGCCCGTGCGGTCTGGCTGTATTTCCGGTTCAATTTGAGCCTGCGCGACGTCGAGGAAATGCTGCTGGAACGCGGCATAACCGTTTCCTACGAGACGATCCGCCGCTGGTGCGGAAAATATGGCTCCGATTATGCGCGTCGCTTACGCCGCAAGTCGCCGACGAAAGACGATATCTGGCATCTTGATGAGCTTGTCGTGCGCATCAACGGTCAGAAATGTTGGTTGTGGCGAGCGGTTGATCAGGAGGGTTATGTACTTGACGACATCGTCCAGACGCGCCGCAACTCCGAGGCTGCTGCAGAGTTATACTATGGCGCCGCGCAGGGCGGCAGGGCATCGAATGCCGGTGATCATCATACTCAACTAAGCATGAACGAGGGATTCTTTTGATACACTTGGCGTACGAGAACCCGATATTATCCTCGCGACCGATAGGAGGAGTTAGGCCCGGATTACCGGAGTTCTTTGCGGCCATTTCTTCATATACGGTTGAAAGAGTCATTTTTAGGAGTTTTTCACGATTGAGAGGTTATCGGCGTGTTGCCAAGCTTTGAAACTGAGCGGCTTTTTGTTCGACCTCGTACGATGTCAGATTTTCACGCATGCCTAGCGATGGACCGTGACCCGGAGGTTACAAAATTTATTCCCGGTCCGTGGAATGACACGCCGAAGCATGAAGCCTTCCTGAGAGACAGGATAAAGACTGCGCTTGGGGATGGACTTGGATATTGGTCTATTTTCCCCAAAGAGCGGCCTGACCAATTTGTAGGTTGGATTCTCCTAATCCCATATGATGGCGTTGGCCCAGAGATAGAAATCGGCTGGCGCTTAAATCGTTTGGCGTGGGGAAACGGGTTTGCAACGGAAGCGGCTCGCCTAATCGCAGAGTATGCTTTTCACACGCTCGGCCTCAACCGGATTGTTGCTAATATTGATCAGAGGAATTTATCATCAGTGCGCGTGGCGGAGAAGATCGGTATGAAGTTCATCGGAGATGGTGAGCACGGGGAAGATGCTTGTAAGTGTTTTGCGATGGGAAAGGCTGACTTCGCTGAGCCGATATCGCAAAGGACCGCACAGTAAGGGACTCTCTCGGAGTCCAGAAAGCGGCGCTGATATTTGCCGATCAGTTTGGGGGCGAAGGTGACGGACCGGTCGCGCGGAATCGACAGCTGCGTCCTCGACGTACCCATCTGCACCCTCGTTGCGCGGGTCAAGAGACTATCCGGATTTCCGTGGGCGGGGAATGGCGCTTCGACATGGTGGGCGTGTTCGAGGGCCAAAAGCAGCGCTTACCCAACCTCATGCGCTTCCTGAAGGTCGTGCCGAATGAGCTAATCGTGGTGGACTATGGTACCCCGGACCCCAACGACCTGGAGCGCTTCTACATGACGGTTACCTTCGATGAGCAGACCGACGGCAAGACCGTGCTGACCATGCGCCAGCTTCACCCAAGCCGCGAACGCCGACAGGTGGTCGTCGGTTTCGGCGCGGTGGAATATGGTCTGCAGACGCTGGATAGCCTCGCCACGTGGCTGGATAGTTGACCGTTGCTCATCTGGAGGGTTGGCGGTCGTGTCGCCACAGTCTCCATAAACGACCGCTTTATGATTGTGCGGTCCAACCGCGAACGGCAGAAATGGGGTCGGAAGCAGACATTGTCCCAAACTTCGCAATTAACCATCGAGCGCTTTCCCGATCGACTCCAGTCAGCTTCCCAGGTATGAGCCGCCGCATGTTCAGGATCTCGCACATACTGCTTTGACTTCTTGGTGGCCTGACGGTCACTTCGGACCAATGAATTCGCCATCGCCATGACCGTCGTGCAGCCTGCTGCATTGGTCTTGCACCTCCACATCCCGTCCGGAGGTTTGGAAATACGCGGCTCAGTCGCCTTCCAAACCGAGGAGGGACTGAGCCTTGGCAAAGTCCGAACAAAAACCCAAACGACAGCATTTCCTGCTGTCGCCCGAATGCCGAACTCTCACAGTCATGGACTTGGCAAAGGACCGCGAGGCGACAGCCTATGGTTGGTTCAAGCAGATGCGTTGGCCACAGACGGACGGCGAACCCTTCCCCGCTCTCGGACCGATCGCCGGGGCTGTGATTGCCGATGAATTTGGATGGCGGGCCATTTTCGTCACGTTGGGCGCGGCCACCGTTCTGGAGCTCCTGAATGCCGTGTTCCGGTGGCATGAAACGCGGCCCGCGACAGCGGTCCCCGCTCAGCAGGCGTTCCTGCCGATTTTTCGCAGCCATGCCTTCTGGACCTATACGCTTGGGTTCAGCACAGCCATAGGAACGTTCTTCGTTTTCTTCGCAACCGCTCCCCGCGTTCTTATTGACAAGGCCGGCTATTCCGAGCTGGAATTCAGCGTGGCCTTTGCGACAGCAGCGGTCGTGATGATAATCATGACGCGGTTTGCCAAGCGGTTCGTCGCGAAATGGGGGATTGCCGGCAGCCTCGCAAGGGGCAGGTGACGCTTCTGGCGGGAGCAATTCTCCTGAGCGTGGGACAAGTCTTCGGCTCGCTTCGTTCCTGGCATTCATCGTGCCAATGTGGGTGATGGCAATCGGCATCGTTGTCACCGTGTCGGTCACGGCCAATAGTGCCCTCGAAGGATACAACGATATCGCGGGATCAGCCGTGGCGCTCTATTTCTGTGTTCAGAGCTTGATCGTCGGCATCGTGGGGACACTGATGGTCGTCGTGTTGCGGGGGGATACTGCTTGACCGCTCGTGGCCTATTCCTCGACCATGGCCCTATCAGTTTTGACTGCATTGCGGTCGCTTAGCCAGCGCGGTCGGTGACGCTGTAAACTGATGATGCCGGACAGCGTATAACCGCCGTCCGGATTCAGGACACGTGTCGCGAAAATCCTACAGATCGTCCCAAAATGGGATTTGGGACGGTCTGCCTAAGTCGCGCGACAAAGACCACCTAACCGAATCTTGTTGATGCTCCCTAGAGTTTGCGGATACATTCCTCAGATGACCAAGTTACTCAATCATATCGCGGGCTGGTGGCTGCTGATCTAAAGGCGGCTCCAACTGTTATGTACAATCTGGGCTGCCACATTGGGCATCCTTTTTATTTCTCCGGCTCGACTGCGGCGTCCAAACCTCGAACGGAGAACTCTATGGATAATACAATTTTCCATGCCCTTATTAGCTTTGTCTTTGCAGCGACAATCATACCCGGCTCGAATAACATTATGGTCATGGCGTCGGGTGCGAATTTTGGTGTCCGCCGCTCAATACCGCATCTGCTCGGGGTTTCCGTTGGAGTCCTTCCGATTATACTGCTGGCAGGCGTCGGACTAATGGCAATTTTCGATGCTGTTCCCGCGCTTGAGGCAGCATTGCGAATTGTCTCGACGATTTATCTTCTGTGGCTCGCTTGGAAGATCGCGAACGCCACGCCGCCCGAGGCTGGCGATGCGGTTGGCAGCCCGCTTTCTGGGTCAACCCGAAAGTTTGGGCAACCAGTTTATCCGCGATCACCGTTTTTGCGCCGAATCGCGTACTCGTTTCCGTGGTGCTGGTAGCATTGGCCTTCGCCGTAATCGGGTTGGCCTCGAATGCTATTTGGACGTGGATGGGAACCGTGCTTCAGCGTTGGCTGACGGTAGGTCGTAGGCTTCAGCTTTTCAATATCACTATGGCAGTTTTGCTGATTGCCTCACTCTATCCTGTAGTCCGGCATTAAGCGCCATCGGTTTGTCGCGAGACACCTAAGATTCACGAATCTCGTCTTGGCACTTGCGAGATATCGGCGGCATGTGGCATCTATCTGGCATGATCGACTTTGCCAATATCAGCCTCAGCATCTGGTGGCGCTCCTTCTAGGAGCGGCATGTCGTCATTTTTTTTAAATTGACCCTTTGCCGCCGTGATCCGGCAGGCATGGTCAAATTCCCGATAGTCTTCCGATCGCGGCGGCTCCCTTACGGAGCCCCTTATGTCCAACTCTGCAAATAAACTCCCAATTATCCTGACAGGGGATCGAACGACCGGCCCCCTTCATCTCGGCCACTACGTCGGGTCGCTGAAGAACCGCGTGGCCCTTCAGCATACCCACGAGCAATTCCTGCTTCTCGCGGATATGCAGGCCCTGACCGACAATGCCCACAATCCTGAAAAGGTTCGACGTAATGTGCTTGAAGTTGCCTACGACTACCTGGCTGTGGGGATTGATCCGGCCCTAACGACGATCTGCGTGCAATCGGCTTTGCCGGCGCTGGCAGAATTGACCATGCTCTATATGAATTTCGTGACCGTTGCCCGGCTGGAGCGAAATCCGACCATCAAGACGGAAATTCAGCTTCGCGGCTTCGAACGCGACGTGCCGGCCGGTTTTCTCTGCTATCCCGTTGCACAGGCGGCCGACATTACCGCGTTCAAGGCAACGCTCGTTCCCGTAGGCGGGGACCAGGCCCCCCTCATCGAGCAAACCAACGAAATCGTTCGGCGACTGAACCGGCAGATCGGCCATGTCCTCCTGCCGGAAGCTCACGCCATGATCCCAACCGTTGGCCGTCTGCCGGGGATCGATGGCAAAGCCAAGATGAGCAAATCGCAGGGGAATGCTATTCTGCTTTCCGCCTCGCCGGATAAAATTCGTGATGCCGTGCGGCAAATGTATACGGACCCCCATCATGTGTGTGCTGCTGACCCCGGAACGGTCGAGGGCAATGTGGTCTTCACCTATCTGGATGCCTTTGGCGATGATTTGGCCGACATTGAGGACCTCAAGACCCGATACCGCCGGGGCGGGCTGGGCGACATGGCAGTGAAGCGGCAGCTTGAGGATGTTTTGCAATCCTTGCTCGCTCCGATCAGGGAGCGCCGTGCCCGGTATGCGGACGATCCGGGCTATGTCATGGACCTCCTGCGGCAGGGCACCTTCAGAGCGCGCGTGAGGGCACAAACAACCCTTGAGGAAGTGCGTGCCGGTTTGGGTCTCTTTTCACTCTAGCAATTGTCGTAAATGTCAGTCGCAAAACATTGACTTTTGCATCCGACTTTTGCGACAGAAATTTTCCCGAAAATTCAACGCGGCCGATTCTGTCGCATTTCCGCAGCGATTTCTTTAGTCGCGCGGACTGTCGCCACTGGCGGTTAGCCGCGCATTTTTCAAAGGAACTGGATCTATCATGGACGCAGTTATCGTCTCCGTCGCTCGTACACCGATTGGCAAGGCCTATCGCGGCGCGCTGAACAACACGCCCGGTGCTGTCACATTGTGAATTGTGGGCGCACGAGATCCAAGTGGTGCTTTTCAGGAGAGGTCCAGCGCCACGGCTTTCCATTGTGCCGTTGCACTGAGGCGATGATTTCGGATTTGGGAAGCGGAACGATTGGTCCGGGATGGAACGAAGAGATTGCAAACTGCGGAGAAGATCGACACGAAATGCTGGAGCGAGCCGATCGATCTGAACCAACCCTCCAGATGAGCAGCGTTCAACCATCCAGCCAAGTGGCGAGGCCATCCAGCGTCTGCAACCCATACTCCACCGCGCCGAAACCGACGACCACCTGGCGACGTTCGCGGCTTGGGTGAAGCTGGCGCATGGTCAGCACGGTCTTGCCGTCGGTCTGCTCATCGAAGGTAATCGTCATGTAGAAGCGCTCCGGGTCGTTGGGGTCCGGGGTACCATAGTCCACCACGATCAGCTCGTTCGGAACGATCTTCAAGAAGCGCATGAGATTGGCGAAGCGCTGCTTTTGGCCTTCGAATACGCCCACCATGTCGAAGCGCCATTCCCCGCCCTCGCGGATATCGGCCTCCTGGTTCTCGATGCTGAGGCCAGCCGGCCCATACCATTGCGCCAGCGCTTCCGGGTCCATCCAGGCGGCGAAGACCTTATGCCGCGGGTGCTTCAGCACCTTGACCAGCACGATCTCACGGTCGAGCGACCAGGTTTCAAACAGCTTTTCCATCGTCGTTCGCTTCCGTCTTGTCCAAATAAGTTTCCAGCCGGTCGAGCCGCTCGGCCCAGCGTCGGCGCTCCGCTTCCATCCAGTTTGCCGCCTCGGCGAAGCGCGCCAGCTCCAGCCGGCACCAGCGGCTGCGCCCGCGTTTCTCGCTGACGATCAATCCGCAATCCTCCAGTACCTTGAGATGCTGGGCGAAGGAGGGCAGCGCCATGTCGAATGGCTCGGCGAGTGCGGTTACCGGCAGCTCGCCCTCGACCAGCCGCGACACCACCGCGCGGCGGGTCGGGTCGCTGAGAGCGTGAAAGGCAAGATCGAGTGGGGCAGAATGGTGAGGCATTTGACTCAGCTAGAACGGATCAGGATATGGGTCAATGATAATTAGGTACTTGCCTTTCTATTTGGCGTAAAATACAAAGGCAATCACCTTAATATCAAGGTCGCCAGATATCGAGGCGGCTTCAAACTTTCAGAAGGAGCGTTCTAATGGCCGTTCGTGTTGATCTTATCATTTCGCTTGATGGCTTCGCGACAACCACTGACCAAACCCCCGAAAAACCATTTGGCGAAGACTGGATGCGCCTTGTCGGTGCCTACGTCGCGACCAGGACATTCCAGGAGCGCGTGCTCAAGGACGTCAGCGGCAAAGGCACCACTGGCATAGACGATAGGTATGCGCAGGATTACTTCGACAATATCGGCGMGGAAATCATGGGGGCCGGTAAATTCGGCCTGCATAACTTCCCTGATGACCCGAACTGGAAGGGGTGGTGGGGCGACGAACCTCCGTTCCGCTGCCCGGTCTTTGTGCTGACCCACAAGCCTCGCCCCTCCATCGAAATGGTCGGTGGCACCACGTTCCACTTTATCGATGCCACCCCGGCTCAGGCGCTCCAGCAAGCCGCAACCATCGCAAATGGCAAGGATGTGAGAATTGGCGGCGGACCAAGCATGGTGCGTGACTATCTGAAGGCCGGACTTGTGGACCGCCTGCATGTTGCCATCGCTCCAATTCTGCTGGGGCGGGGAATACGCCTTTGGGACGATCTGCGCGGCCTGGAGGCCGGATATACGGTCAAGTCGGAAACGGCAGAGAGTGGCATCATCCACCTCACCTTTCAACGCTAGATCCTGAGCTGGGTCGATCTTGGACCGTCAATCACAGCCGTGCCCTAACTCAGGCATCCGCTTCTTGCATTACGGGCCCGATAGCGGCCAGTCCCCTTCCCACCCCTACTGCGACATTCCCTTGTCGCGGAAATCCTGATTTTCGCGACAAAATCACCGGCGCTGATTTTTCAAAGAAAATTCTGTCGCAAAAGTCAGGTGCGAAAGTCAAACTTGTGCGACAGACTTTCGCGACACGTCGCGGCCCGGAATCCGGGCCGCTGCGGACGTGGTGCAGGTTTCAGGAATTGCGCGACACGCGCCAATTCATCGATTAACCGCGACCGATCCGGCGAGCTTCCGGCCGACGCTTTCGATAACCTCGATGACGGGCAGCAGTTCGCGCMCGAGATCGGTCAGCGCATATTCGACCGTGGGCGGCGTGGTGTCGATGACGGTTCGCCCGACTACGCCCTTCTCCGCGAGGTCTTTCAGCCGGGCGCTCAGCATCTTGGCGGAAATGTTAGGAATGTCGCTGCGCAGCTCGCTGAAGCGGCGAGGCTCCCCCGACAGCTTCCAGACGATGTTAGGCGTCCACGCGCAGCCGAGAAGGTCCATGCACTGTTGGAGCGGACAGGCCGCCGATGCGCAATCGGGCAGCGGCGGAACCGTCGAGTTGCGGCGGGCGAGGACCATCGGGCGCTCCATGGAGGTTCCTGCGAGGAAACCCCAAAGTTCAGTTACCAGACGTTATCTCATTTACGAAGGTTACTGCAACTCCCTACCTTCGGCATCACGACCAACCGTTCCAGACGAGGTTTCCGTGAGCGCCGATGCCGTTTCCCCATTGCCCGATCCGATCATGCCTATCGCCATCGCTGGATTGCGGCCGTGGTGCTGATTCTGGCCTTCATGATCCGATTGTTATGACGTTGTTGCAGGGATCGGGCTTTGCCGGGTATTAAGGTTGTACCTGCCTGACAGGATTGTCTGAATGCCGCACAAGTTCAATGACGCCCGCCGCCATATGCTCCCGAGGCAGCGGCATCGGGTGACGAACTGGACGGAATACAATGGGTTTTGTTGCAACGGCTGATTGGAAGCGCAAAGAAGGCTGGTCCGAGGCCAATTATGCGGCAAGAATTGCGAACTGTTCGGCCAGGGACGGATTCGGATTGAAGGCGTATCTCGCCTGTCGCTTGCGCATCATGTGGACCATCTCGATGCCGGACAGGATGATCGCGGCTGATGCCTGTGATTTGAAGCCAAGCATTGGCCGGACGCGGCGCTTGATGCGCCGATGATCCTGCTCGATCCGGTTATTCAGGTATTTATCCTTGCGGATTTCGATCGGCTTCAGCCGGCGTCGGGAGCGATCTTGCAAGCGATTTGTGGTGTCACAGGAAACGATAGCCTCGTGGTTGGTCTGGCTACCATCGATAACAACGCGGTCGGGCCGGCCATGACGTGCCAGCGCTTTCCTGAAGAACCGCTTGGCCGCTAATAGATCACGCTGCTCGCTGAACCAGAATTCGACCGTATCGCCGACACTGTCGATAGCGCGATAAAGGTACATCCACTGGCCGCGGACCTTGATGTAAGTTTCGTCGATATGCCATCTGCCGGTCACGCTACGCTTGCGTCGGTTGAAACACTCCAGCAATAGCGGTGCGTAGCGGACGGTCCAGCGGTGAATGGTCGTGTGGTCGACGGCAATGCCTCGCTCAGCCATCATCTCTTCCAGATCACGCAGGCTCAGACTGTAGGCCAGGTACCAGCGCACGCACAGCAGGATCACTGACTGGTCGAACTGGCGGCCCTTGAACATTCAATCCTCCAAAATGTCAGAGGCTCTCCTTGCCACAGTGCCGGTATTCAAAACGTTGCAACACAACCACCGCGCGCGGCCCTTGTGCAAGCCCGGATCTATGTTCGACCGCTACATTACTTCATGCATCTGCCAGAATCTGCTGGCTTCGGGCAATTTCGAGGCGAAGGACCGCGAACTTGAATCGCTGACCAAAAGCCCGATAAGCAAGGGCCCGTATAGGCTTGTATATGCTAATCCAAACGAGGCTGTGCCGTCGTTGCCCGTTCGTATTCACCTTGCACTTACCCCGCGAAAATATGCCCGCGCGGCGGTGCTCTGGAGCTACTACATATCCGCGCGCCTTTATCGCCCCCGCGAGGCGAAGGAAAACGTGATTTTAGGCTTGGCCCGCCATATGCGAAGCCGATTTGGCGACGAGATCATTCCAGATGAAGTCAGCGCAGCGATACCTGCGACAATGGGTGGTGTCGCCGGGCCCGCGTCCGAAAAAATATCTTCTTACGTCTGACTGCTAGTAAGTGCTTTCGTTCGCCGGCTGTACGTCAAGCTATTGGGCTTGGTTGACTGGCGTAATTTCGCTCCAGCTTCTTCCCTGGGGCGGAAGCCCGGCACGACAGCGTCGACGCCTTCACCGTCGACGTTCGCGGCGGATCAAAGATACCGCTGTGAGCCTCCCAGCGCATCACGCGTCACGAGAGATAACACTCGACGTTTCTCCAGGCTCCTGGAGCGTCTGCTTGTCAGGCGCAACTAAGCGCTCTCTATGGCTGACTTGGAGCGAAACTCCGCCAATGGTAACGTTTGACAATCCCGCTTAATAGAGGCGCTTAATGGTGGATGCTAAGTAGCAGATGAGGGTGCGTTGCGCCGCCGGCATGACCCGGTAGCTTTCTGCCAGTCAGATCTATTTGGTAGAGTGGTCGGCCGCCCGTAAAAATATGAGGGGATTTTTGCCGTGACTCGAGAACAGATGATCACCCATATCCGTGAAGCCAATGATGTTGCCCGCGCCACCGCTGCCCATGGTCATCATCCATTCGGTGCGGTGCTGGTCGGGCCTGACGACGAGGTTCTCATGCGCCAAGGCAACATCGATACGGTGCATCATGCGGAGAGCGAACTTGCGCGGCGAGCGGCGGCGGCCTATTCGCCAGAATTTCTCTGGACCTGCACGTTGGTATCAACCGGCGAGCCCTGTGCGATGTGCACAGGCACACTTTACTGGGCGAATATAGGCCAGCTTGTCTACGGCTATGAGGAGACCAAACTCCTCGCACTGACTGGCGACCATCCCGAAAACCCCACGATGAGCCTTCCCTCCCGCACGGTGCTTGCCTCCGGCCAGAAGGAGATCGAAGTACTCGGTCCCTTCCCCGAGATCGAGGACGAGCTGCTTGCGCCTCACCGCGATTTTTGGAAGCGCTGACGCGGCCGTCGCTCCGGCGGAGGCTCCGCAGCGAGTACCCGGGCGTGTCCGTCTAGCGACGAATATTCGTTCGGCTTCCCGATCGGTCATCCTGATCAATCGACAGGTGGCTACTAGGACCTGTTTAGTTCGCCTGCGAAAGTCTCACAAAGTTGCCGCCGCCACGCCCGTGCGGATGATACGCGCGTCGAGTTCCTGCAGGCGCCGGGCAGGCCCGGCATTGCTCGGTTGAAGGGCTATAGCCTCGACAAGCATGTCGCGCGCGGTCGCCAACTCGCCGTCGCGTATGTGTCGATTGGCCCGGTGGTAGAGGTAGTTGACCCGCTGCACGGGCGAGAACTCCTTGAGGAACCGCTCGCAAAGCCTGTCGGCCCAGGCGGGATGACGCGCAATCGCGGTGAGCGCGGTCTGATAGGGCCGCATGGGTGCGTCGACCCGGACCGCGCGGGCGAGCGAGCGCAGGCCAGGCACATTGTCTGCCCGGCAGGCTTCTATAAGGGCCAGCCCGCGTGCCGTTCCGGCGAAGGCCCGGACAGTGCCGTGGCCTGTCATGTGCACCGGGACGAGCCGCGTCCGCTCTTGCAACGCCGCGATCCGCTCCGCGTGCTCGCGATCGACGGCATGGAACGGATCATGGAAAACATAGGCGCGGCCAGCAGCGTGCTGAGGCGCGACCTCCATGTCTTCATGAAGGGAGGGCGAGAAGTGGCGCGTGAAGCGGCCGTCGAAGGGGACCGCCCTGGGATCGATTGAGATCTGCGGACAGAAGGCAATCGCGACATCGGCATCGAAGAGCCGGCGATAGCGGAGCGTCGCGTAGCCACCCTGGGAGTGGCCATAGAGGATGCGTTCGCTTGCCTGCCGCAGGATCGGCGCTGCCGCGACGCTGGCCTTCGCCATGCTCGCCACTGGGAACCAGTTGGGGCGCCGGCTGATGAAACCGAGAGCGGTGATGTCCGCCTTCTCGCAAAACCGCTGCCCCCAGAAGCGGCTGCCGTTTGCCTGCATCTCCATTTCGTTGAAGGTCACGAGAACATAGGGCGACGATCCCGCCCTGTGAAATACCTCTAGGTTTTCGTCTGAATAGATGAGCAAGTCCAGTTCCCGGATGTTGGAAATACTCTGGCAATACGGATCGCCGCTTCACTATATTTGCACCTGCGCAAAGCTTGCCCCGCTCAAGGCACTACTGACCGCGGCGCCTCGGTTCTGGCCGGTGCGACGGCCAATGCTCCCGCAGGGCTCAACCGGCCGCAACGCCACAGGCTATATGACTTCTCAGTGTCCCAATCGTAGTAGTAGGCTGCCGTCAGCCGCCCTTCGTCCATCAATTGCTGAAAGACTGTGCGCACGGCCCGCACAGCATCTTCCCGCTTTTGGTCGTCGACGGGGCAGTCGCGTGCGGTATTCGCAATCCCCCATTCCGTCACCCAGCAGGGTCGGCCATCACTGTCGGTCCGGCAAAAATCGAGGATGCGCTTCACCTGCTCCGCAAGCGCCTGCGCTGGTTTCTGTCCTGGATAGACGTGAATACCGTAGGCATCGACAAGGCTGTCGATGCCCCGCTTGCGCAGCAGCGCAATGACTTCATGCGGATCGAGGCGCTCCATGCCTCTCTTGTCAGCCCAGCCCGCACTCAGGTCGGACAGGCCGGCCGAAACGATGCCGGCGTCGCTGCTGTGAACGGTACGCCGCACCTCCTCGCGGGTGATCTTCACGGCCTCCAGATATTTGTCGAGCCCCTGCTCGAAGGCCACCCTGCCCGCGAGATCGGCGATGCTGCGTGGGGTCTGTTCGCCGGGACGACGATAGACAAGGAGATCGCCATTGTAGGCACTGAAATTGATCTCGTTTCCGGGTTCGATCGCCTCCAGCCGAATGCCCAAGGCATCGATACGGCCGAGTGCGTCGCGCAATCCCATGCGGTACCGGTCGAGATCGAGTTCCGAGAGCCGGTGGACATCCCAGATGCGGCCGAAGCCGGCCCGGGGACGAGCCTTCTCGGGATAGAAGCTCTTGTTGGTAAGCTGGACCTCGAGAAGGATCCGTATGCCCAGGCGATTTGCAATCTCAAGGGCCTCGATGCTCTTGTCGACTGGCCGCGACAGCGAAAGACGGGCATGGGTGATGCCGTTCGCCGTCATCTCCCCGAGCACCCTTTCCTGGTCGCTTCGCGGCAACCAGGCGAGGTTCATGCGGTTGATCCCGATGCGGGCACCTTGCGTCTCGCCGGCATCGGCAGCCGGCACTGGTGTGTTGCCACAGACAGCCAGCAGCATGCCAAACAGAAGTCTGGCCGCCGCCGTCCTCTTGATATTGAAACTAGAGGCCCACATGGCCGAGTGCGCTGCGGAAATTAGCTTCGCAGGCCGAGTACCGATCGGTTACAGCCTGCGTATCGATCTTGGAAAGGAAGTTGGCGAGATAGGCCTTCTTGTCGGCCTCGCGGTTCCACGTCGCCGCTTCCATGTAGGGGAAGCCGACAAATTCCAGCATCTCACGCATGCGGTCGTCTACAGCAATCATGAGCGCCGGCACGCCGGCCTGCATGCCGATGATGCAGCCATGGAACCGGCGGCCGAAGCAGAGTTCGCGGGTGGCGATCCAGTTTCGCCACTGGTTGGTGTCGAAGAAGACCACGAGCTCATGATCCCTCTGCCACTTTTCGGAATGCTTGTATGAGGTTGCCCCGGTAATGCGGCCGCTGGCTTTGTCATAGACGGGCGCGTGATCGTCGCCAGCCAAGGACAGATTATAGGCGATCACCTCGTCCTGTATGACATAGCTTGCGACGCTTGTCGGCTTCAGCAGCGCGTGCGCATCGACGATCGTATCGGCCACGCTGCCGAGATAGCCGCCGAAGGCGATTTTCTGCGCGTTCGCCAGATCAGGATCCGCGAGTGCCGCGAGCGATCGCTGCATCCCCGCCGGGTTGAAATAGAGCGACGGACAACCGGTCGGCTTTACAAACTTCATGCCTTGTTCCCTTAGGAACTCGGCGGTGAAATAGCCACGGGTGAGGAAGAAGGTCTCCTTGCGCTTGAGGACATCGAGGAACTTGAGGGTGCCGGCGGGCAGGTTCTCCTTGAGGCCTTCCTTGCGCTGGATGCCGATACCCATGACCACGACCGGCATCTTCAATTTCTCGAACACTTCCGCTTCCAGATCGGCGGAATAGCCAGGCCGCAAAAGGTTGGCCGAGGCGAAGACGCAGATGTCGAACTCCTGGTTCAGGCGCTCGTAGGCTTCCGCGGAATCACAGCTGCGGGCGAGGTGCCAGAACGGCACGTAGGTGACGTCATGCGCCTTCAGGCTGTAGGCCGCGCCCTCCCCGATCAGATAGTTGCCGGTGTTGGCGATCTTCCTGACCTGTTCGATCAGCTCCGCCTTGGTGCGGATGTCGTCGAAATAGGGCCTGTGGCGAACCTCCGCCCCGGACACGCTCGCCACGGTTCGCTGCAGATATGATGGGATGCCCGTAAGCAGAATGCGCATGATGTTCCCTGAAATTGTGCCTGAGAATGTGGGGCCGGCGGCGGCTAATGCCCAATGCCGATCTCGCGCAGCGCCGTGCGGAAATTGCGCTCACGATCGGAGTAGCGGTCGACCAGTTCGGACGCGTTGAGGCCGGGCAGATGATCGGCGACGAACTCGGCCCGGTTTTCGGCCTTGTCGAGATCGGTAGCGTCCACAGCCGGCAAGCCTGTGAAGCCCAGCATCTCACGCATGCGATCGTCCACTGCCACCATCAGGCTTGGCACCCCTGCCTGCATGGCAATGATCGAGCCGTGGAAACGCCGCCCGAAATTGAAGTCCATCGACGAGGCCCAGGCGCGCCATTGGTTCGTGTCGAAGAAGGTGCGCACTTCGAATGGACGCTTGAGCCGCTCGGTGCCCGGATAGGCGATATCGCCGATCATCATCCCGGAGGCTGTGTCGTAGACTCGCCCTTCGGCGTTCGGCTCAACCTTCATGTCGAAGTGCAGGAATTCGTCCTGGACGACATATTGGGGAACCGAATCCTGCGGCTCCAGGGCGTTGGCGTCGACGATCGCGTCGTGATTGGCGCCGAGGTAGCCCGAGAAGATGGTCCGCGCCTTGCCAATCTGCACGCCCGGCAGCTTCTTCAGCGCCCGGCGCATGTTGTCCGGCATGAAATAGACGGACGGACAGCCGGTCGGCCGGACATTGGAGAAGCCCTGGTCCTTCAGGAAACTGGTGGTTTCATGACCGCGCGTCAGGAAATAGTGCTCCCGCTCCTTGAGAATGCCCAGCAGCCGCTTCGTGCCCTCCGGCAGTGCATTTTCGAGATCCTTGCGGTTCTGCTGGCCGATGCCAAGCATGACGATCGGCATCTTGAGCTTGCTCAGCACTTCCGCTTCGGCGTCGGCGGAGAGCCCCTTGCGCAACAGGTTTGCGCAGGTGAAGACGCAGATGTCGAAGTTGGAATTGAACTGCTCGAATCCATCCCCGTTTTGGCTGCAATTATAGAGATGCCAGAAGGGCACCTGCTTGGCATGCGGTGCGAGCGCACGCAAAGCACCCTCGCCGATCAGATAGTTGCCGGTGTTACTGATGTTTTTCAGTTCCTGGATGAACTCGTCCTTCGACTCCGGTTGCTTCTGCCGTTCCGAATAGGAGACGGCCAATCCATTGGCACCGCTTGCAAGGCGCGAATAGTGGCCAGGAATGCCCGTCACGAGGATCCTTGGACGCATACAACTAGACCTTTCTGCTTGATAGAACTGGTGGAAGCCGTTCAGCCGGCCGCCACGACCTCTGTGTCGGCCGTCTCGGGCCGGCGCATGACAACCGCACGCGACAGCGATGAATTGTTCACCGCGCCGTCGCACCAGCCGAGGAATTCCGAGAACGAGCTTGTCCACGACCGTCGTGCCGCCGAGTCGAGGCAGCCTTCCATGAGCGGAACGAGCTTGCGGCGATCGCGGGCGACCTCTTCGATGACCCCTGCCATCTGCCGCACCACCTGGGAATCGACATCGGCATCGATGAGGATGCCGTCTTCGCCATGGGTGATGAGTTCACCCACGGCGCCGACGCCGGTTGAGATGGGAACGCAGCCGAGCTGCTGCGCTTCGGCGATCATCAAGGGAGCGCCTTCCCAGCGCGATGGCATGACGAGCACGTCGGCCCAGCCCAGCGCCTTGATTAGCTCCTTGCTGGCAAAAACCGGGGGGTGCACGTCGACGCCGAGGTCCTTCAGCTGCTCCGTCCAGGAAACAGTGGAATCGGCGAGAATCTCGCCTCCGATCGCCCGTATGTCGACAGGAACGCGCGTGGCGTGCAGCTCAGCGATCGTGGCGGCCAGGCGGTCGATGCCCTTTTGCTGGTCGAACCGTCCCATATAGAGGAGCCGCAGCCGATCGTCCTTCCGCTCCCCCCTCCTTGCCGACACCACCTCGGCAAGCGCCTTGGGCGGCACCGAAAAACTCGCGCCATTGGCCACAGCGAAGACCTTTTCGAGGGGGACACCGAAACTGCGAAGGTAGATCTTGAGCTGCTCCGAGCACGTCAGAAACGCGTCGTAGCAATGCTCGTGGGCGATTGCCGCGAAGGGCTGGCCGGCCGGCCGTTTGAACGAGGTGTTGTCTACGACGTGAAGATAGCAGGCCGTGCGCGTTCCCTCCGAGCGCAGCCGTGCAATCAGCGGATGAACCGACATCACATGGTTGTTGATGACCAGGTCGAAACCCGAGAGCTGCCCCTTCAGAGCGCCCCAGTCGACCTCGTGGTGCTCGGCAATGAAGTCCTGGCCGAGGAACTGGCCCGAGCCTCCCCATGCCGGAATGCCCTCATTCCAGAAATGGATGTGATCGAAGCTCGCGTCGAACTCGTCAATGACGTCCATGCGCAGGGCGCCGAGCACGAAGAGATGGGTTTCGAAACCGGCCCTCTTCAGCTCGCGCGCGGCTGCATAGACCACCTTTTCGGCACCGCCGAACGACGCATTGGGCACGAGCAGCGCCGCTGTGCGCTTGCCGTCGCTGTGGCCAAGCGGCAGGACCGGCGATCCGCCGATCTCTTTTCGCAGTGATTTGTACAGGTCCGCGAAAGGCACAAGTCGTGCTGGCCGCCATGTCCAGCGTGCGCCGGCGGTCTGGCGCAGCGGGCTCGTGGCAATGGCGTTGACACAATTTATCATCACCTGCTGGGGCGTGATTTGCGACCGCCGCGGCCGACTCCGTGGGAACGGGAAACGCACCTTCAGGATGGCCGAAGTGGGCCAGACCTGCTGGTTGCCGATCGAGGAGAACCAGTCCAGCGCGTTGTTTTGGATCACATCGCAAACAAGCGACGTCGGAATGAAGATCAGGTCGGCAGACGCGGCCTGCGAGGCCCCCGACTCCAGGATCACCGGTTCGATCTTGCGCTGCGTCGCATCGTTGCCGAGCTGGACGAAGACGATGTTCGCCTTCTCGCTCAGGCGCTCCAAGTGGCAAAGCACGTTGGGCAGCATCCGCGACCGTCGCAAGAGGTCGAGCGTCGCGCCGCTACCTGCGATCAGGAAAGGCGGGAAGTGGACATTGTCAGGCTCGCCGATGCTCGCCCAGAAATCCGGGATGATGTCGTCGAGGCGAAGCATCTTCGGCGGCTTGGTGGGATCGGTGAAGAACGAGATAGCGGCATCTTCGGTCCGCGCGAAGAGATAGCGCGGGCATTCCTCGTGCTCGAACTCGACAAGCATCGGACGTTGGAACAATGCCTTGTGGCGCTTCCTAAGGAAGCTGACCGAAGTGGCACGCTCGCGATTGGCTTCCTTGAAGCGGCTTTCCGCCCGCAGCCGATACTCGAAGGTGGTATCATGCGAGGGGACGCCGACGAAGCCGTGCTCGATGCAGGAAAGCCAGAACTCCCAGTCCTCGAATCCGTTCTGCCGGTCGTCGTTGAAGCGTACGCCGGCCAGGAAGACGTCGATGGAGATCATCGAGCCGGTGTCGCAGATGTTGTCGGTGATGCAGTGGACAAGCCGTGAATAGCGGTTGCCGTAGTGCGCGCGCCAATTCACCGAGAAGGTGTCGATATTGGTGTAGACCCAGCCGCAACCGCTCGAGAGAAGTTGCTCGTACAGCGTTTCGATGGTACCCGGCAGAACCCTGTTGTCGGCATCCAGCAAGTAAAGCGCCTTGGCCTCCGGCAGGTTTTCCAGCACGTAGTCGATCGCGCGATTGCGCGCCCCGCCCGGTCCGGCGTTGGGGCCGAACACCACATGTATTTGAGGATGGCTGGCGGCATAAAGCAGCAAAAGGTCGAAAGCCTCGTGCCGTGGATCGCCGTCGACGGAGACGACAATGGCAATCCTGCAATTGGAAGCCGTCGAAGCCAGGACGGATTCCAGCGCTTCCAGCACCAGCGCGGCATGGCCGTACAGCGGCATCGCCACGGCAATCAAATCGTGCTTACCGGCCGACATTGATCGCCTCCCCCGACTGCTTGACCAGTCGGAAGCCCGATACCTTGAGCCAGGAGAAATCGACTGAACCGGTGACGGCTCGGCTCAGGATCATGAGATCCATGTGCGCACGCACCGGCTCGTCCATGTGCATGTTGATGTTGATCGACTGATTGGGGCCGACCTCGCGCCAGCCGCTGAAGAAGGCCGACGGCTTTGCCGAGCCCGTACGCAACAACTCCGCCACTTCGGATCGTGCGTTGGCATTTGCCGGGGCAAGCAGGAAACTGACGGCCGCCGGAGCCCCTTCCGGATGGTCGATCACGGCGCTCGCCGAGAACGAAATGGTTCCGGGCTCGACTGCGCGGCTGACAGCGCCGGCAGATATTCCGCTCGGCAGCGGATGACACACCACCGCGTGCTCGTGCTCGAGGAAGCGGACGGTCTGGAATTCGGGGACAACTGGCGAGACTGAAACATCGACGATTCGGCTCAGCAGGGCCGGCGCCAGGCGGTAATCTTCGATGAACTGGCCGTCGAGCAGGTCGGTGGGCGCGATCATGTTTGGCATACGAGCTGGCTTGACGCCGGGCAGTCCTGTGAAAACGCGGAATGCCAGCGGCCTGAAATCAAGGTCGGGATGCGAGGCCTCCGACCTGGCCGTGTAGCGCTCGCTGGCAATCGGGACGCCAAGCGACAGCCCGACCGTCTCGTGACCCGTGGTCGACACCCGCAGCCGCAATGTCTTCGCCCCAAGTCCGCAAGCCCGCGGCAGCGAGAAGAAATTCCAGTTCGCGACGAGCTTTGAAGCGGGAACGCTCCACTCGGCCACGCCCTCGCGGCTCTCGACATAGCTCAGCGTGACGACCAGCTCGACGCCGTCCCTAGGCACTGAATTGAGATGGAGGGCGATGCCGGCCACGCCCTGGCTGGAGACCGGCAGAAGCTGCTCGACATAGGAACTCGACAGTAACTGACCGATACCCTCGTCCTTCGGGTCGACATAGGGATCATGCGCAAAGACTTCCGCCACCGGCTCCCAGTTACGCGCCTGGAACGCATCTTCGAGCGCGCGGTAGTTCTCGAACAGCACCTCGCGCTCCCGGCGAAGCATGGCGAGTTCCGAAGACATCGAGGCAGTGAACCGTGACAGCCGCCCCAACCCACCCTCGGCCAGCGCAACAATGAGCGTGCACATCTCGGCCCCGTTTCGGGCATCGAGCCGCTGGACGGGGACTTCCGGCACCGTGGCAAGCCGCCTGAGCGAGACGAGCGCGTCCCTCAGGTCAGCTTCGGCTTCTTCCGAAAAAGCTATGGCAATGAGAGGAAAGGTGTTCTTGAGGATCGGTTGCGAACGTATGCAGTCGTCGAGAAAGACGACTAGATGTTCAATTCCAGCCTTTTGAAGGTTCGCCCGATCCAGTTCTGACGCAGCAATCAGCTTTATACTCGCCGTCGATTGCTTCCCGCCAGAAGACATCAACATTTGCACGCATCACCCTCAAAAAAATAGTAATATAGTTCGAAATCTGAATTCAATCAGACGGCACAAATCATTGACAACCATTCGAGAAGACACGTAGCAACAAATGCGACTACGGACAATAATAAAAATCAGGAATTTACTTGAAAGTATACTTCAAAACTTGAAGTAATAATTGCGCAATCTGCATTTCGCCGATGGAAAGGAAGGCTATCCCGTCATTTTTGCAACCAGAGCAACCTGGTTCGCAATGCATGCATCCAGCCGGAAGCGCTGCTCGATAGCCCGGCGCGCGGCGATCCTGAGGTCAGCGAAGCTGTCCGGGCTCTTCAGGACTTCGAGGATCGTCTCGGCGAGAGCGTCCGTGTCGAAGAACGGTACCAGAACTCCGTTGCGGCCCGAACTGATGACCTCGCGGACAGGCGCGGTATCGGAGCCGATGACGAGAGCACCACAGGCCATCGCCTCCAGAACCGACCAGGAGAGGACGAAGGGGTAGGTCAGGTAGAGATGGGCCGCAGAAATCTGGAAGAGCTGGCGCAAGACCGCATGTGGAACCGGGCCGGGGAAAATCACCCTGTCTTTTGGAAGATCTAGCGAAGTGAAAAGGTGCTCCTTCCACGATACCCCCCCGGGGGCCGGCGTGCCGTAACTCACGCCGTTGCCGCCCACGAAGACGAACAAGGCATCGGGGTGTTTGCGGATGACCTTGGACGCAGCCTCCAGCGCCTGTGGAAATCCGCGGTAGGGCTMAAGGTCGCGCGCTACAAAGGTGACGATGGGAGGATTGCCAGCCTTGAGCACGCGTCCGTCCGGAAGCTTCAGGGAAGCGGCCGGATCAGGACGGAGGCGGTGCGTATCTATCCCCTCGTGGCACACCGTGATGCGCTCCTGCACATCCGCCGGATAAAGGCTCCTCTGCCACTCGGTCGGACTTAAGCCGCCATCCAGAGCCTCGAGCGAAATCAGCTGCGCCATGTTGCGAAGCCTGATCCGCTTGCGCGTCTCAAGGTCGGGCTGGCTGTCCGGGGCAAATCCGACATCCGCTCCATCTGCCCGATAGAAAAACTCGCAGTAGCCGAGCGCCGGCACATGCGGCAGCACGTCCTTCACGAACATCATGCTGCCCCAGCCGATGTGGCCGATGACGATGTCAGGGCCTGGGCCCTGGCGCGCCATCGCGTCGAATGTCTCGGCGACGCGATGGCCGACCCGGGCATGGTGATCGGGTATGCCGAGATGGCGAGCCATCTGCGGGTGCGCCCGCGGACCCGGCTCCGACCGGTGCCGCACAACACGCACCGACGGGATCCGCTGGTCCACGGCCTCCGTTACCAGGCTCACCTCGTTCCCCGCCTGCGCCAGATGGGTGGCCAAGGCGGCGAACTGGCCGAAACCGCGCCGATGCACGAAAGCTACATGCATGACGCTCAGCCAGCCCGCGACAAGGAACCGCCCTTCAGCTGCACCTCAAACGCCGTAGCGTGCGGCATTGGCCCACACCAGCTCGAGCCGGTGCAGCGCCTGGAAGGCCGTTGCGAGATCCCGCAGGTCCTTTTCCCCACAAAAGGCGCGCTCAAAGGCCTTCGCCGCATCCCGCAGGTCGGCACAGAGCTGCCTGCCCCTTTCCGTCAGCCTGATTCGGGCCGAGCGCTTGTCGCGCTGGGAGGTGACGCGATCGATGTAGTCGCCATCTGTCAGCTGCTTCAGATAGTACGAGATGTTCGAGCCGACATAGTTGCCGCGATCGAGCAGCTCGCCAACCGAGAGCTCGGTGTCGCCAATGGCCAACAGAACCATCACCTGGGCCGGGCCGATGTCGTCGACACCTAGCCGCGTAAGCTCCGCGCTCACCAAGCCTGAGAAGCGCCGACTGGACCGATCGAGCAGACGAGCCAGGTCAAAACATGAGACCTGAGGAGCATCGCTGTGCTGCTGCTCGCGGTGCGGCTGATCACGGCGCGGCTCATCAGGGGCGACATGCAGTCTATCGCCCCCGTTCCGTAACAATACAGCGTCTTCCAGACCCGTGAACGGGTAGAGAAGTCCTTGCGTCATCCACCTCTCCTATTTTTGTAATTTACTTCAAAAATTGAAGTAAAATTGCACAATGCCCCGCCCGAGATCCCCACCCTTGAGAGTGTTATATTTATTGTGTCACACTGACGACAGCGATATTGCAATATGTTCTGCATGAGATGCAGATACCACACTCAAATCACTAAACACGCAAGCCCCAGGCCAAATCGCCCATGTTCGATACTGTTCGAAAAAAACCGGTTGGCAAGAGCCAAAATGGGGCAGTTGCCGCCCACAACGGGACACTCAATCCGAGGTTGCTTKTGTTGCAGGCAAGGCGTGTTTTTGGCATGACGCTCCTTTATGCAGCCTTGCTAAGCGCCTGTATCAACCTGCTTCAGCTGACGATGCCCCTGTTCATGCTGCAGGTACACGACCGGGTGCTAAACAGCCAGAGCATCGATTCCCTCGTCATGCTGACGGTCCTAGCGGTCGGCGCCCTGGTGATCTACGGCGTGCTCGAATTCATCCGTGCCCTTTCGTTCCAGGCCATGGCCAGCGCGGTGACGCGATGGCTGAACCTGCCGCTGCTGACGGCCGCGGTTCAGGCCTCCGTCGATCAAGGAGTTTCCCGCGCGGCCCAGTCCCTGCGGGATCTGACGGAACTGCGCGGCTTCCTCACCTCGTCGGCCGTCAGCGCCCCGCTCGATGCCGCCTGGTCGCCGATCTTTCTGGGTGCGCTGTTTTTGCTGCATCCCCTCTTTGGCGTGGTCGGCGCGATTTCGGTGGCGCTGCTCTTGGGCTGCGGTGTCATTACAGACCTGCTCACGCGTCAGCTGATGAAAGAGGCAAGTCAGACCAACACCGAATCGGTGTCGAAAATTGCCGCATCACTTCGTCACGCGGAGGCCATCGAGGCGATGGGCATGCTACCCGCGCTGGCGCGGCGGTGGCGAGGCGCGCAGTTGCACGCGCTGGAAGCGCTTGAAAGCAGCGGCAGCAGAAGCAGGGCGATGTCGGCAATCACCCGCGTACTCCGCTACGTCATCCAGGTCGTGACGCTCGCAGTAGGCGCGCTGCTTGTGCTGAAACAGGAAGTCAGCCCCGGCGCCATGATGGCGGCAAGCATCCTTGTCGGTCGGCTGCTCGTGCCCTTCGATTCCATCATCGAGAACTGGCGGCAATGGGTCCTGGCAATTGCCGGCTGGCGCAGGCTCGAGGCGAGCTTGAACGAGGACCTGGCGGTGCGCCAGGTCATGCCGACGCCGCAGCCACACGGCGACCTCGTCGTCGACAAGCTGGTCTATGCAGCGCCAGGCATGGACGTGCCGATCATCAAGGGCATTTCCTTTTCCCTTTCCCCCGGCGAAGTGCTGGGGTTAGTCGGACCCTCCGCGGCCGGCAAATCGACGTTGGCGCGGTTGCTCGTTGGCGTCCTCAAGCCAACGTCGGGCGGCATCTTCCTGGACGGCAACAATGTCTACCTCTGGGAGCGCGGCTCCTTCGGCCGCGTGGTCGGCTATCTTCCGCAATCGGTTTCGCTGCTTGAAGGAACGATCCGAGACAACATCTCGCGGATGGAGGATGGCGACCCGCACAGGGTGCTTGAAGCCGCACGGCTAGCGGACGTCCACGACATGATCGGCCGCCTCCCCCTGGGCTACGACACGCCGGTCGGCGACGGCCAGCTGACGCTTTCGGGCGGACAGAAGCAGCGCATCGCACTCGCCCGCTGCCTCTACGACCGTCCCCGGCTGATCGTGCTGGACGAGCCGAACGCCAATCTCGATGCCGTTGGCGAGCGCGCTCTCATCCGCGCCATCGAAAAGGCCCGAGACGACGGCGTCATTGTCGTGATGATCGCCCATAGGCCGACAATCATGGAGGTCGCTGACAAGCTGCTCGTCCTGGAAAATGGACGCATTACCCAGTTTGGCGAGCGCACTGATGTGGTTGCCTCGATGACTTCAGCTCAATCTTCGCGCGAGGTAGTGGCATCATGATGCGCAAGTCGATGCCGCCGGCACACACCGAGGTTCAGCCTGTCCGCGGGCCCGATGTCGCGCACCACCAGCCGCGGGCGCTATCGCCCGTAAGCGCCATGGAGTTGGAGATGGCCGAGGGCAATGCCCGTTCGCCGCTCCGGCGCCTTGTGATCGCTGGGCTCACGACAATCCTGGTGTCGTTCGGCGGATTTCTCGGCTGGGCGTTTTTCGCCGACCTCAGTAGCGCCTCGGTGGCCACCGGCACGGTCGTTGTCGATTCGAAGCGCAAGACGGTCAGCCATTTCGAAGGTGGCGTGCTAAGCCGCGTAGTGGTGCAGGAAGGCGACCAGGTCACCACCGGACAGGCCTTGATAAAGCTCGAGGACACGCGGGCCCGCGCCGATCTGCAAGGCCTGGAAAGCCGGCGCATCGGCCTGATTGCCAAGCTAGCGCGACTAAGGGCGGAGCAGGCCGGCACCGAGGCGGTAGGTTTCCCCGACGAATTTGGCAGCAGCAGCGACGCTGCGATCCAAGACGCCATGGCGGCTGAACGCGCATTCTTCGAAAAGCGCCGCGAGTCCAAGACCGGACGCAACAGCATCCAGCAGACAACGATCGAGGAATATGGCGAGCGGTCGAAGTTCCTGACCATTCAGGTCGATGCCATCGAGCGGCAGATCGACCTCATCAACGAACAGCGATTGGCCATCGCGACCCTGGTGGACAAGGGCTTTGCCCAGCGCTCCAAGCTCATAGAGATCGATGCGCGGCTCAGCGAGCTTGCAGCCAAGCGCGGAGAGCTTGCCGGCCAGCGAGCGCAGGCTGAAAAGGCCGAAGCAGGCGCCGGACTTGGGCTGACGGGAATCGAACGCGACTTTCAGTCGGAAATTGCCGGCGAAATCACCACTGCCCGCCTCGAACTCGCAGATGTCGAGGAGAGAATCGTCGGCGCCAAGGACGTATTGCGCCGCCTCGAGATCCGCTCCCCCCAGGCCGGCATCGTCACCAACATCCGCGTGCGCACGCCGGGAAGTGCCGTGACTCCAGGCGAACCGCTGCTCGACATCGTGCCGGAAAGCGAGCCATTGCTCATCGAAATGCATGTCAGCACCCGCGACATCGACAGCATCGCCATCGGCTCGCAGGCGCAGATCCGGCTGACGGCCTACAATCAGCGCTCGCACCTGCCCGTGGCAGGCAAGGTCATCTATGTGGCCGCCGACCAATCGGTCGATGAAAAATCGAACATGGCCTATTTCGTCGCCCGAGCCCAGGTCGACCCAAACTCGCTGGCCGCTGATATGCGCCTCTATCCCGGCATGCCGGCGGAAGTGCTGATCGTGCACAAGCCGCGCCGGGCGATCGACTACCTGGTTTCGCCAGTCACTGACAGCTTCAATCGCGCCTTCAGGGAAGACTAACCCCAACTCTGCCCGAGTTCCGCCCGGGGACGATGGCTAAGCCCAGCCCAGCCTATGGGCACTCCGGCGACCCGCAACTCGGGCCGGCGGCGCGCGCCTTCGGATACGGCTGGAATTTAGTTCGAATTTTGAAACGCATTGCGTAAAAACCAGAATTACAGTCACTATATTGTTTCCGTATTTTCTGTTTTATTTGCTTGTATTTACTTAGCTTTGGAAATTTTTTATCAAAAATCATCAATTTATGCTTCTGTACGTGTTGCGAATATCTTCTTTGCACCGCACAATGATCTAGCGTAATTCTCGGATCCCCCCGGCGATACACGCATTCAAAAGGCGAAGAGGAGTAGCAGATGGCCACATTGGAAGGCGGCGCATATGACGACGTCCTGTTTGGCTCTCGCTTTGACGACGTCATTCGCGCCCTTGGCGGCGATGACCTCGTCAAAGGAGGCAACGGGCATGACATCATCTACGGGCACGGCGGCGACGACGTGCTGTTCGGCGACAATGGAAACGACACTCTGTTCGGCGGCGACGGAGCGGACATCCTCTATGGCGGAAACGGCAACGACATCCTGAACGGCGGTCCTGGCGACGACATGCTGTTCGGTGACAATGGCGACGACATCCTCCATGGCGGCGACGGCAATGACATCCTGATGGGTGGCAAGGGTAACGATTTCTTGTTCGGCGGTGCTGGAAACGACATCCTCAATGGCGGCAAGGGTGACGACATCATGGTCGGCGGCAAGGGCAACGACCTGTTCGTCTTCGATGGCGGCGGCGGCAACGACGTCATCCTCGACTTCACCCCCGGCGAGGACTTGCTGCAGATCTCGAAGCATATCAACGGCCTCGACATTTCCTCCCCCGACGACATGGCTTCGCGCATCACCCAGGTCGGCGGCAATGTCGTGATCGATCTCGGCCACGGCGACTCCCTGACGCTCGTCAACGTCGACGCAAAGGATATGCAGGCCAATCCGGACCACTATTTCACGGTCCATTGAGCCTGACACGGCGTGCCCTGAACTCCCCCTGCAGGGCACGCCGCCCCTTCTCCAACCTCTCTAAAGGACCAACGCGTGACGTCCGACCGTTCGAAGGTCGCGGGCGGCGGTACCAGCCTGGCACAGGCCTCCCAGCTTTGCTCGGAGGTGGCTGTCGTGGCCTGGGACATCCCCCCGCAACTACCAGCCCTGGGCAAATTCACCCTGGCCATGCAATCCCAGCCGGTCCCGCTCGTTAGCATGACGCTTCCGCGGTCAGATGGCGGGCAGTGCGTGCTTTGGGCTATGAAGCCAGGACACGAAGCGGAAGACGCGCAGATCGCCGCGGCTGACGGAAGCACGCTGCAGGCGTTCACGCTCCCGCCGGCCGCACGGCTGCCGCTTCTCGATGTGGAGACGCTTCTGGGCAACCTCTCGCCGGAAGGCCGCGTCAAGTTCCTGAACAATCTCCTGACCGTTTGGCGCAGTGCATTCCGGCTGTCCCGCGACGAGCTCTTTGGCAGTGTCGTCGAGGATGCCGTCTTCACCCTTGTGCCGGCGCCGCGGCTTGCCAATTCCGTCTGCCAGATCGCGCCCCGACGCTATCTCATTGAGACCGACATGAGCCCTGACCTGGGCGAGATCACCGGCATCTATGCCATCGGCGCTGGTTCCGTCGCGCGGCTGCCGTTGCAATTTGTCGTTGCCAACGGTTCGGAGCGGGGTTGGCAGTCCTGCCATTTCATTTTCGACACACCGCAGCCTGCCCGGCCGCTCCACATCATGTTCCTGGGCAAAAGGGGCATCGCTGTCCGGAACCTGCCGAACTGCCATCCGCGCCACCTCGATTTTCAGAAATGGTGGGCGGAGCAGCGCGGCGGCACGGGGCTGCGCGAGTTCGTCGTGCGTCAACTCTCAACAATGGCGGGCAGCGGCACGGCAACTGCAATCGACCTCCAGCAGCGGGCCCCGCTGCCGGCCCGGCAGGTGGCCAGGCCCCAGATGCATGCCGCTGTCGACCTGGCGCTTGCGTTGCCGGACGGCCTGCTCGCAGGCGGCTGGACCAACGATCAGACCTCCACCCTTGCCGGCATCGACTATATCAAGGAGGACGGCACGGCCCTGCCCCTCGACGGCAATTGGTACGAGTTCCCGGCCTGGAGCCGCGAACCGAAGACCAACGCAAAGACTGCCGTAACCGGCTTCATCGCCTGGCTTCCGCAGAAAGAGCCGCTTGGTCCACTACTCCAGCCACGCTTCCAGTTGCGGCTCGCCTCCGGTGCGGTGAAACCGCTCGTACCGAAGCCGCAGCCCTTCGAGCCAGGAGCGCAGCGCAACCGCATCCTGCGCGCCGTCCCCCCGCAGCATGCCGTGGACGATGCGTTCCGGACCATTCTTGCCCCGGCCCTCCAAAGCGTCGAACGTACCCTGGGCAAGACAATCAGCGTCGACCACACCAAGGACTATGGCCAGCCTCGAAAGGCACCACTCGCCTCGATCGTGGTACCTCTCTATCGGGTCCTCGATTTCCTGCGTTTTCAACTGTCCGGCATGGCCACCGATCCCTGGCTGGCGGAGAATGCCGAGATCATCTTCGTTCTGGATTCCCCCGAGTTCGAGGACGAGACGAAACACATGCTGGGCGGGCTGCACATCCTGCACGACCTTCCGATGAAGCTCGTGGTGATGAACCGCAATGGCGGCTATGCCCGGGCCTGCAACGCCGGTGCGCGCTTTGCGCGCGGCTCGGTTCTCGTCATGCTCAACTCCGATGTCGTGCCGCGTGAACCGGGCTGGCTCCAGTTGCTGGTGCGACCGCTTTTCGAACAACGCAAAGTCGGAGCCATCGGCCCGAAGCTGATCTTCGAGGACGGCTCGCTGCAGCATGCCGGGCTCTATTTCGGCCGCGACCAGCGCGGCATCTGGCTCAATCACCATTTCTACAAGGGGATGCCCGGACGCTATCCACCGGCGCAGGGTGCCCGCAACGTTCCCGGCGTCACGGGCGCATGCCTTGTGACGCTCAAGGAGACCTATGAGCGGGTCGACGGATACACCGAGGACTATGTCATCGGCGACTACGAAGACAGCGACCTCTGCCTCAAGATCCGACGGTTGGGTCTCGAGATCGCCTATGAACCGGCGGCCTGCCTCTATCATTTCGAGCGCCGGTCGATCAGCCGCAGCCAGGACTACATGCGCGGCGTCGCCAGCCAATACAATTCCTGGCTGCACACTGAGCGCTGGGAAGACGACATCGCCGCGCTGATGCCTGCCTATTCCGATGGCGCAAGCGCGAAGGGCGCCTCCATGGAAATCGAATCGACAAAAAGGAACGCTGCATGAGCGAAGCCGTTCTCCGCCATGACGCCCAGCCGGCGGCAACGGTCCGGGTACATCGCGTCAGCTGGCTGACGGAAGCGGTCCTGAATAACCGCTTTCTGCCGCAGCCGGATGCGAGCAGCGTGTTCGTCGGCGACGGCAATTTCCGCGCCGTCGGCGCGGAATTTCTTGGCCATTTCATCCGCCTGGGCGGCCTGCGGCCGGAGCATCGYGTGCTCGACATCGGCTGCGGCATCGGCCGCATGGCCGTTCCGCTGACGCAATATCTGGACGCCGAGAAGGGACGCTACAGCGGGCTCGATCCGGTCGAGGGCGGCATCGCCTGGTGCCGTCGTTTCATCACCCCTGTTTATCCCAACTTCGCGTTCCAGCGTCTCGACATCGCGCACAAACTCTACAACCCTCAGGGCAAGATCAGCGGCGAGGCACTGAAACTCCCCTACCTCGAACGGCAATTCGATTTCGTGATCATGACGTCAGTCGTCACGCACCTGCCGCCCGACGAGGTTCTCGTTTACCTGCGCGAGGTCGCCAGGATGCTCAAGCCGGGCGGGCGCTTGTTCATGACCGCCTTCGTCATCGACGGCATCGCTGCGGCGAACGAATCCGGCAGGCGCGATCCCAGGCTTGGCTTCGTGCGCGAGGGCGACGGACCCTGCTGGCACGTTCCCGACATGCCGCCGCTTGCGGCCGTCGGATTCGACGACGGCTTCCTGGACCAGGCGCTGGAAAAGGCCGGGCTTGTGGTCACCATGAAATCCCTTGGCCATTGGCGCGGCCAGGATGCCGGTCACTACCAGGATCTCTACGTTGCCGAATGCCGGGGAGCCCAGCGGTAAGCATGCGCATCCTTGTAGCGGCGCACAACCATCCGGCCCTCCACCCCGGCGGTACCGAGATCTTCGCGCACGACCTTTTCCGCGCCTACCAGCGCGCCGGCCACGAAGCGCTTTTCCTCGGCGCGACGAACCAGGTCCATCGCCAGATCCGGCCCGGCACGAGCTTCCAGGGGCTCGGCGATGCGGCAGACGAAGTGCTGTTGTGGTCAGGCCATTTCGACCGCTTCTACATGAGCCAGGTCGACCTCTACGGGGTCGTTCCGGACCTGGTGGAATTGCTGTCCGACTTCCGGCCGGACGTGGTGCATATCCATCACCTGCTGCTGATCGGCGCCGAGTTCCCCCACATCGTCCGTCGGACGCTGCCGGACTGCCGCATCGTCATGACCCTCCATGACTACTATCCGATCTGCCATCATGACGGCCTGATGGTCCGCACCAGCGGCAAGGAGCTCTGCTACGCTGCCAGCCCGGACCGCTGCCATGCATGTTTCAAGGACATCCCGCTTGACCGCTTTGCGTTGCGGGAGCGCCATCTGAAGGCCCTGCTGAGCACGGTCGACCATTTCGTGGCGCCGAGCCGCTTCCTGCGGCAGCGCTACGTCGACTGGGGACTCGCCGAGGACGCCATAAGCTTGATCCCCAACGGGCTGCCGCATCGGCCCACACCGGTGGCCACGCCTGACAGCGCCGGGCGTCCGACAGTGTTTGGGTATTTCGGCAATCTCAATCCCTGGAAGGGGACGACGGTTCTGCTCGAGGCCGCCCGGCTGCTCATCGCCGAAGGGCTCGAGTTCGAATTGCGCGTCCATGGCGGCACACCGTTTCAAAGCGAAGCCTTTGTCGCGGAGATTGACCGCCTTTTCAGCGACACGGCACCGACGGTGCAAAGGCGTGGGCCCTATCGGCGCGAGGACGTTGCCGAGCTCGTCGCCAGCGTCGATTGCACGGTCATGCCGTCGATCTGGTGGGAGAATGCACCGCTCGTAATCCAGGAAGCCCAGGCACAAGGGCGGCCCGTTATCGCCAGCAATATCGGCGGCATGGCCGAGCTGGTCGAGGACGGTGTCAACGGCCTGGGGGTTTCGCCCAACGATCCGCGCGCGCTTGCTTCGGCAATGCGCCGCATCGCTGAGGCACCTGAGCTGCTGCACAGGCTTTCCGGGAACGCACGCCAACCCGACGACATCGATACCACCGCCCGGCGCTACCTCGAATTGATCGAGGCGATCAAGCCGGCGCGTGTCCAAGCAGCATGAGGAACAACTGAATGCCCGTTGGTGCCGAAAAACCAAGCGCTGTGGCCGAGCAAAACAATACCAAGCCGGTGAATGGCCGCGTTGACGCCATCGACCAGGGCTGCGTCTTCGGCTGGGCCTTCGACCCCGCCGAGCCGAACAGGCGGCTTGCGATCCGGGCGACCCTGGACGGCAAGACGATTGCCGAGGCAGTTGCCGACCGCGATCGTCCCGATCTCAGGCGCAACGGTATTGGAGACGGCAAGCACGCCTTTGAAATCATGCTGCCGGAGCCGGCGGTCTCGCGAGCTTCCGATCTCGTCGTCATGGCGTTGAGCGGGACGGGCCACGAGCACGCGCTGCGCGTCCCCCGCCCCGACGAGCAGGCTGCTGGAGCTCTGATCGCCGCACCGCTCACCAAGGTCCTCGACAGGCTGGACGTCCTGATGGCGGCGCAACGACAGCTGCAGGTCTCGCAGCGTTCCTTTATGCGCACGCAGCAGGTCGACGACACCGGCGAGGCGGAGGCCGTCGGCCTCATCGACATCAGCACCGCCGTGTCCAGCCTCCGCACCGAGATCACGCAGCGACTGAGCGATCTCGACGTCCATCTGATGCGGCTCGACGGCGTGGTGGCTGGAATGAAAAAGACCCTGAGCGGACTGCAGAAGCGCTCCAACGGGGAGTTGAAGCCGCTGCTGCTGTTGCTTTTCGTCCTGGTCGGTTTTGCAGCCGGCGCCGCCATGGCGCTCCTTGCGCGGACCTGAAGCAACATGCTGGCCGTGGAAAATGGACTTCCCCCCTCCCTGCCCGCCGCGTCCCGGCGCATCAGCAGGATCCCCAGGGCTGGACGGGTTATTGGTTGCCCGATCGGCGCCTCCGCCCTGCTCGTGATCGGCACGGGCGGTCCGATGGCCAACGCGGCACTGGCCACACTCAATGACGATCCCACCGAGGTCTCGCCTGCCGCCATCATCAGCTGGCGATTGGCGATGCCATTGCCGAGCGCCACGCACGGCTTCGCGGCACTGCTGCATACGAACAGCGCCGATCGCGCATTCGCCACCGCGCAGTTCGAGCAGGACGGCGTGCCCAAGCGCTACGTCTTTGCGCCTCGAACGGTCTCGGTCTACGAAGCCGCCGCGCTGCTGGCCGAGCTTTGCGGCAGCCAACTGGCCGCCGCCATCGACTCCTTGGCGGATTTGCTTATCGCGGCGCCATCCGACCCTCACAGGCTGTCGGCTATCATCGCCCTGGTCAAGGCGGCGCATGGGAACAACGGCTTCATCGAATTGCTTGGCGAAGGCCAGGACGGGGAGATTTTCCTGCAAGGCTGGGCCTACGACGTCATGTCTGGCACGGGCCGTGTGGTGGTCGACGGCGACGAGCCCTTGGTCGCGGAGGGTGCAATTGCCACTTACGCGCGGCAGGACATTCCTCAGGGTGCCTCGGCTTTCGCCGGACTTCTCGATATGGGCGGGCCGATCGGTCCCGACGGAATCAAGGGCCTCGTCTGGCGCGGCCGCCACAGCTGGCGCCATATGGCCGTCCACGAGCGCAAGCTGATTGCTGGACCACTGGAAATAGCTGGCCACGCCCGATCGGTGCTGCCGCGGGCGCACAGCACTCCGCAAGCTCTGCTGCGCCTGCGCAGGGCTGCCAACAGCTTCGATGGCACCGAGACTGTGTCGAGCCTGCCCCTTCCTGTCCGCATGGGCGTGGACGACGTGTTTCAGGTCGATTGCGCGGGCTGTCTTGTTTCCGGCTGGCTGCTTGACCCCAACGGTCATGTCCAAAGCGTCAAGTTGCGCCGTCACACCGGCGAGACACGGCTCGATGAGGGCTGGAGCCGGATCGACCGGAGCGATGTGGCCGATACCTTCGCAGACCATCCAGCCTTCTCGCGCGCATTCGGTGACGGCGGCCACAGGCATGGCTTCGTCGCCCATGCGCGGTTGCCGGACGACGATGCGTCTTCGCCTCTCTACCTGGAACTCACATTGCGCGACACCCGCCGCGCCTTCATGCCGCTCTCGCCCTTGCGGACCGCCGCCCGCCTCGCTGCGGTGCGCCAGATACGCGCCATCGACCCATCCGACTGGGCACTGCCGGAGCTCATAGACCGCCAGATCGTTCCCCTTCTCTGCGCTTCGCAAAGGGTTACGCCGACAGTCAAGGACGTCGTCGACGCCGGCCCGTTCGAAGCGGCGGCCAGTCCGCCGATCGTCATTAGCGTTGGGGAAGAAGACGAGGACGGCATCGCTCCCCTTCTCGCCTTGTTGGCGATCGACCCCGAAACGAAGCGCGCGCCGATTGCCCTTGTCGTGCCCTCGGAACGCTTTCACCGACAGGCGCCTCGCATGGCGAAGCTCGCCGCGTTCTACGGGCTCTCGCTGAGGCTGGTCTCGGCCGGCGAGGCGAGTGATACCTATGATCTTCTCGAGGCAGGGGCGCGGGCATTGTCGTCGGACACAGTAGTCCTGCTTTCAGGATTGCTGGTGCCAAACAAGGCCGGCTGGTACCGCAAGCTTGTCGACACCCAGGCAGCGCTCAAAAACAGCATCATCTCCCCAACCCTCGCTTATGAGGACTATTCTGTCCGCTGGGCGGGAACCTGGCCCGCGCGTCGCTACGAAGGCTACCCCATCAGTGCGGTGACCGGGTTCAAGCTGACGCCTATTACCGCCGCATCGCTCGAATGCTGCGTGATGCCGCGCGCCGCCCTCCTCAAGGCCGGCGGCTTCGCAGGAGGGTATCTCGGCTCTCGCGACAAGGGCCTGGACCTAGGCCTTCGCCTCGGCCGCGCCGGCGTTGCCTCCTACTGGCTACCATCCGTGCAGATGCTTGGTTCCGAGGAGACGTCGACCAAAGGCACATTAGCGATGGGCGCTCTCGTGGAGAGCATCGATCGCAAGATCTTCGATATCAGGGGCATGGCTGCGCCTGCCGGCAACGCAAACCCATCGGAAGGCCCGCGCGCATGACCGAGCAGCTTCGCGTTCTCGTCGTCTCGCACGGGCATCCAACACTTGCGCTCGGTGGCGCTGAAATAGCGTCCCACAACCTGCACCAGGGTCTGAATTCGTTGCCCGATGTGGAATCGGTCTACCTGGCCCGCGTCGGCCAGCCCTTTCCGCGGCATGGTGCTTCGGCACTCATGAGCCTTGGTCTAACCGAGGACGAGCTTCTGTTCCATGCCGACGACTACAATCACTTCTTCCTTTCGAACGGCGATACCGAGGCCCTCCAGCGCGACCTCGTGCGCTTCGTGCGCGACGCACGGCCCCATGTCGTCCACTTCCATCATGTGCTGGGCCTGGGGATGGAGGCGCTCTATGCAGTGCGCGAGGCCCTGCCGCAGTCGGTCGTCCTGGTGACATTCCATGAATACCTGCCGATCTGCCACAACCATGGCCAGATGGTTAAACGGCCGACCGGCCAGCTTTGCAGGCAGGCATCGCCCATCGCCTGCCACGGATGCTTTCCCGAAATACCCGTGTCCCATTTCCTCAAGCGCGAGCGGTTCGTGCGCGGAATGCTCGAACTGGCCGACGCTTTCGTTTCCCCGAGCGTGTTTCTGGCCGGGCGTTACGCCGAATGGGGGATCGAGGCGGACAAGCTCACGGTCATCGAAAACGGGATCGCAAAGGGGGAAGCCGTGCCCGCACGCGGGCTTCCGCTCCACAATCCCCGCCGGAACCGCTTCGCCTATTTCGGCCAATTGACGCCGTTCAAGGGTGTCGACGTGCTGATCGAAGCGGTCTCGCGAGTGCCCGAGGACATCTGGGGCGACGATGCCTGCCTGATGATCTTCGGCGGCAATCTCGAGCGCCAGCCGCCCGACTTCCAGGAGCGCCTGAAGAAGCTCATCGACGACGCGGGCCGCCGCGTGCGCTTCTACGGCGCCTATCAGAACGCCGACATGCCGCGCTTGATCGGCTCGGTGGATTGGGTGGTGATGCCTTCCACCTGGTGGGAAAACTCGCCGCTGGTGATCCAGGAAGCGCTGCACCACCGCAGACCCCTCATCTGCTCCGATATTGGCGGCATGGCCGAAAAGGTACGGAACGGAAAAGACGGGCTGCATTTCCGCGCAGGCAGCGCGCAGGATCTCGCCGATCGCATGGCCGAGGTGTTGAGCGAGCCCCAGGCCTGGGATCGGCTACGGGCCTCGATGCGGCAACCCACGAGCCACATTGATTGCGCACGTGAACATGTCGACCTCTACCGTCGGCTGCTGCGTCGGGATCATGGCGACGCTTCTGACAGTCGGGCCAGCCTGCTTTCGCAGGCGGGTTAGGCAGCAGATGGCACGCGGATTCGCAATGTACCGCGAAATGCCCTGTTTCCCGACCGAAGGCGGCACTGCTTGCCAGACGATGGGCAGAGGCAAACCCCAGAATATTTCCGCTCACAAAGTCACATGACCCGGAGGGCTACCACCATGCACCAGAAGATCCGCAAAGCCATCATTCCCGCCGCCGGTTTCGGGACGCGCATGCTTCCAGCAACCAAGAGCATCCCCAAGGAACTGCTGACGATCGTCGACCGCCCCCTGCTCGACTACATCGTCGCCGAGGCATTCGCCTCGGGGATTGAACATGTGATCATCGTCACCGGGCGCATGAAGGGCGCTATCGAGGACCACTTCGATCACGCCTTCGAACTCGATGTCAGCCTGCGCAATGCCGGGAAGCTGCACTTGGCCGACCGGATCGTGCAGGACACGCCGGGTGCCGGGACGATTTCCTTTGTGCGACAGCAGCAGGCACGGGGTCTCGGCCACGCCGTATGGACGGCTCGCCACATCATCGGCAACGAGCCCTTCGCGGTGCTTTTGCCCGATATGCTCATGGTCGCCGACAGGCCATGTCTGAAGTCCATGGTCGATCTCTATGAAAGCCACGGCGATAACGTCGTCGCTGTCGAGCGATGCGCCCCCGAGGACGCCCACAAGTTCGGCATCGTCTCGCTCAAGCCAACCGCCGACGGCCCTGTTGTAACCGGGCTTGTGGAGAAACCGGCCCCCGGCACGGCCCCCAGCAACCTCTTCATTTCCGGACGTTACATCCTGCAACCCGAGATCTTTTCCATCATCGAGCGGCAGGCGCCGGGAGCTGGCGGCGAAGTCCAACTCACCGACGCCATGCTGACGCTCCTGGAAACCCGCAACATCCGGCCCTTCGAGTTCTGCGGCCACACCTTCGATTGCGGTGTCCCGGCCGGCTTCGTGACCGCCAACCTGCACATGGCGGCCCAACGCGCCGATCTTGCCGCTCACATCGGGGCCGCAATGGATGCCCTCTACCCGGCACGGCGCGCGGTGGCATGAGCGCGGCCGGCGGCCAAGGCCGCTGGTCGTCAGGCTTCGGTCAGTGTGCCGTCCAACGCGGTCGGCGCCTGGTCAGCCTTTGATACGGCCAACTGCTGGGCGCCGGATTCGCCCTGTATTTGATCCAGTTCCGCCGCCGCGCTGTCCATCGCGCGATTGAAGGCTGTGACCATGGCCTCGATGTCCTCGGCCGAATGTGCCGCCATGACCTGGAAGCGGAACCGCGACTGTCCCAATGGGACTGCCGGAAACTCCACCAGATTGGCAATTCCCCCGTATAGCGCGAGGTATTTCGAGGCCAGCCGCCCCAAGGCTTCGCCGCCGACGCGAACCGGCACGATCGGAGAAGGCTCCCCCAGCACCTCGCGGCCGGAGCGCGCCATGGCTTCGCGCAGATGAACCACGTTGTCGTGGAGCTTGCGCCGTAGTTCCTTGCCTTGATCCGACCGAATGATCGCAAGCGCTTCCATTACAGTGGCCGCCTGGACCGGCGACAGGGCATTCGAGAAGGTGTGGGGCGCGCTGTAGTATCTCAGATATTCGGCCGAGGCCCGTGTCCTGACCGCCACAAAGCCACCGTTGGAGGCGAAGGTCTTGGAGAAGCTGCCGATGATGATATCTATGTCGCCGAGCATCTCTTGCTCGCCGATGCGGCCAAGGCCATCCTCGCCCATGCAGCCGAAATCGTGAGCGCAGTCGACCAGCAGGCTGGCCCCATGGGCGTCGCAGATATTTCGAAGCGCCCGCAGATCAGGGCTGTCCGAATGCATCGAAAAAAGGCTCTCGGTCACGACCAGAATGCCGTTTTGCGTGTCCGCCGCGCGAATGTTCGCCAGCTTGCGGATCAATGCATCCTGGTCGAGATGGCGGAAGTAATGCACCTTGCCAGTGGCGGCGGATGCTCCCGCCTGGAGGCAGGAATGTGCCAGCACGTCCATCACGACATGATCGTCAGAACGGACGAAGCCCTGGATAGCGCCGTATCCGGCAGCCCAGCCGGTCGGATAGAGCACGACCTCGCGCCCGCCGACGAATTCCGAAAGGGCTGCCGATAATTGAAGTGAGTAAGAGGTGTTGCCGAGCAAGGCGGCCGATCCGGCGCTGTGAACGCCGTAAGTGTCGATCGCCTCCCTTGCCGCAGCCTTTGTCCTGGGATGGGAGGACAGGCTGAGATAGTCCTGCGAGGCGAAGTTGACGCCTGAGCTGGCCTCACCGGCATCGGTCCTGATGTCCGATCGCGGCCGGGGCGCGGATGAGGTCGACCGGGCATATGGCCACAGGCCATGCTGACGCCGGAGATCCTGCCAACTGAAGAAGCTGTCAGCACGCGCCATGAGACCGCTGTTCTTCAGCGCGCGATAATCCTTCAGGCTCCCGGACAGTGCAGCCTTGGGTACTGGTTTCATCGGTGATGTGTCTCTCGTTCGGTGCGAAKGTCTCGGGCGAGGTGTCTAGCCTGTCCCTAGAACCTGTAACTCACCCGTGCCTTCACGAGATCGAGCTGGCCATCGATCAGCGTTCCGTCGAACCGATCGAACTGCATGTGGTCCCAGCTCGCGCCAGTGACGACGTTGTCGCTCAGGAGATAGTCTGCACCCATGCCTGCTACCCAGCCCCAATCCTGCAGGCCAATATTGGTAGTGATGTAGGTGGCTCCGGCGTGCCCGGTAAGTAGCAGGCGATCGAAGGCGAAGCCGGCGCGAGCCTTTACCGACGTGGCGTCTTCGACATCAATTGGGAAGCCTTCGAAATTGATGTCGAGCCGCGTGTATTCGGCTTCGCCTCCCAGAACGAAGGCACCAAACTGATGAAGATAACCGACGTGGGCTCCAAAGACGACGCCATCTCCGGACGAACGGAGCGGCGGCACAAACTGGCGGTCGGCATCGCGAAGCCAGCCATAGCCGGCCGAAACGCCGACATAGGGTGCGCTCCAGTCAACCGCCGGCGGCCCGACGAGGTCTGCCGCGTCTCCCGCATTGGTTGAAAGCATTAAAGTGAAAATGCCGAATATCTGCGCTCTCATAGTGACCCTAATCGAATCTCATACAAATGAGAGCGCAGTAGATGGCTTTTTGCATCGCACTCAAGCCGAATTGGAAAGGATAATTAATTTTTCTTTAAGTATTTTCTTGCGGCAATAGCCAGCAATACAAAAAATTATTGGATTGATATTATCAAGATACCGAATACTACTTTGACAAACGCGAAAATTATCAAAAGATAAATCAAATAGATATAACAGTATATATCATTTCCAAATATGCTGGCAACGGAAGATGGTCAGAATTTTTGCCTTCACTGAGACTTGTTCACGAGTTTGCGTCCGCCATCAAAAGCTCCGGAAATTCGCCCAAGGGCACAACAAAAAGCGCAGACAAAGCAGCTGGACTTGCCGCGTCTTCGGTAGCAATACACCTTCGGCGGGAGACACTTGCGCGCAGGCAGGCGTTTCTGTGCGATCTACTGCACGGCCGCCGGTCTGCATTCATCAGCGGGCCTACTGAGGCCCAACGCTTACGCAAACTCCAACCAGCCACAGCAACGGCAAGTGTTCGTGATGTTTCTCGTGGCCCAGCAATTGCTCCGCCTTTACGCGGGCCGGGTTCCCGATCGGCATGCTGCGGCCCCGATCAATCCGGATGACCCGTGCGCCGCCAATGGCTTCTTCCGCCTCCGCCGTCCCGGCACCAGGCAATGGAAAGAGACACTACAGGTCAATGGCGGTCTCAAGATCTCGAGCACAATCGTAAATCAGACGCCTCTCGGGCCAGCGCGCTGCCTCGATCTGGTCTGCGCGCCAGAAGACATTCGCATAGCGAATATCCAAATAAGGTAACATCTCGGAATCGCTGCCGCACGCACATGCCCGCAGCCGACCGGCGATCCAGCATGATTTTCTCGACATTGGGATCGGGTATATTGGTATGCCGCCGACCCTCCTCTACGGCCTTTGTACCCCCCGAGGGTATGACGGTGCGTCAAACAGGGCGTCCGAACCACCGTCGGCGGCGGCCGCACGCAATAAGCGCGTACCGAAATGCTCGGCCGGATCGTGTTGAGAGAACCGACTCTGGGGGATGGCCGCAGCGGGCCGGAAGCGGTCGGCCCGGTATTTGTTGGAGATTGGCAGCAAGCTGCCATACCCTTGTCCAATAGTGCTTCAGCCGGCAGCGCAGCAGCGGATCGTTCAGGCTATAGCCGCAGTATCAAAGACTGGATATGCATCATTCTTCGAGCCTTGAGCCAATACAGATTTGGTTCGATTACGGCCAGAAGATTTGGCGTCGTAAAGTAGCTTGTCAGCTTGTTCGTAGAGCTCTGCGAACTGCGCATCARCATTTGGCGACGCATCCGTGATGCCCATGCTCGCAGTTACGGGTCGTCCAAGGCCTGGAACGGCATTGGCGACGATGGTGGGGATCGCTTGGCGCCGACGTTCCGCCTGAGCCTGGGCATCTTCTCCGCACACAAGCAGTACGAACTCCTCTCCGCCGAGGCGGAACGCACGTACCTTCGGGTCCGCCTTTAGTGCCTCGGCCACGGCTTTCAGCACAGCGTCGCCGACCACATGGCCGTGAACATCATTGATTGCCTTGAAGTGGTCCAGGTCGAGCACGGCAAGTGTGCGATAGCCCTCAGAGCGTAACTTCTTGAAATTCTGCTCGATTGCCCGCCGGTTGAGCAATCCCGTCAGCGAGTCGCGTTCGGACAGGCGCTCAAGCATGTCAGCTTCGAAGCGAGCGTTGTCTCGCTGGCGCTTGAGCGTCATGAAGCGATCTGCCACGCCGAGTGTGGTGAACAAGACTTCGCATACGCAACCCACATAGAATAGGAGCATGGCATCATTGCTCTGCAACCAGGGAACCACACCCGTGACCAAGCGCACCAATCCGGCCAGAATTATAGGGATATAGCCGATCGCCTGGAACTTGGCGGCCCGACTTCCGTGCCGCAGTGCATCGGCAACTGATAATATGAAAATGACGACCACCGGAGCAAAAGCCGCGGTGTACACCGTCGACTGGATCGAGCGCCCCACGAACGGGAATACCGCGTGAGAAACGCTCAAAAACATCGCCCATACGGCGCACCCGAGCAGCGCCCGCCGCAGGAGCGGATGCATGCGGCCGGGCTCTATGAAGCTGTGCGTAAACATCGCTCCAGAAGCGACCGTGAGGCCGAAGATCACTGTCGTCATCCAGCTCAACGTCATTGCTGGCGGATCGAAGAGAACGACTGCAAGGCCCGAAGAGACCAAGATCGTCAGCAGCAAAGAGATCGTGAGCATGGAATGCCAAAGCACGAATGGCTCGCGCAGGATCCGGTAGAAGGCCGCATTGAAGATGAGCGGCATGGAGAGCATTCCGGCAAGGGTTGCCAGGAGAATTAGAGACTGCACAAGGTCTGGGCCGAGAGCGATGTCAGACGGTGACAAATAGGCTCTCTCTAGCGTCATCTGATGGCTCGGCAAATCGAATGCAACTACGACCTGCAGCGTGTCGCGGGTCACACCTGGCAGAGCGGCCTTGAAATACCCGCCATGCAGAGCGCTAAGAAGCTCACCCGCCGAGAAAGAGGTCTGACGGATTGCGCCGTCTCGGTCGATCGCCAGCAGATGCACAGCCGCGAGCGCACTACGTCTTGAAAAGAGATATTGAGGGAGGGCATCTTTCGGACYGATTTCAAAGCGCAGCAGCGTCCGCTCGCCTTCGAGCGAATAGATCCGATCTCCGCAGGTCCAGCGCCCGGGCGAGTGGACGGCAGTGACCAACTCTTCCGACAAACTTGTGGACGTCCAGCAGGAACTGCGAATGTCCATCGATTCAGCCGCGCCAAGGGCTGCCGCGTCTAAAGGCGCAAGCATAATGAAGCACAGCACAGTCGTCACGAGCGCTTTTCGGAGGTAATTCCAGAACATCGGTTGGTGTTACACGCCCATCATTGAGATGGGGTTACCGACAGGATGACGCGGAACCGTTGCGCAGTGCCGAGAGCTATCGCATGGGCACCCAGGCGGCCCCGGCCGAAATCTGCCGGTCCGCTGTCGAAGCACATTTGGGCTGAAGCGGGCATTCGGCAAACGACCTAGAGTAGGCATAGTGGTTGCGAGATGCCCGGCTCGCGCCAGCGCAACAACAGCCCGTCCAGATCGTCAGCACGGCAGCAACACCTGCTACGACAACGCCCTTTTGAGCGTCTACCGTTACGAAAGTACCGTGCCAGCTTCCGCCATTGCTCAATTGCGGGCCTCGAGCTTGTTGTACAGTTTCTTGAGATGGTACTTTACGGTGTTTTCGGAAATCCCCCTGCGCGCCGCAATCTGTGAATTGGTCCAGCCATCCGCCAATACTGCCAATAATTCGCGCTCCCATGCCGTCAACTGGGATAGCGGCGTTTCGTTGATTTTCGAGACGTCGAAATACGGAATGCAGATACGGTCGCGTGCCACGGCACGCAGCGTGTAAAGAAGCAGGCTGGGATCATCAGACTATAGGATGACTCCTTCGGGTGCCATCCCTGCAGGCGATGTCCAGGAGCCGTTCAGTCAACGCAGTATTTGTTCGCATCTACGCAATGGCATTGGTGAAATCCCCGACATGCGCGCCAATTGCCTTCAAGCTTATGCTCTTAAATCGGGCACGCGCTGTTCCCCGTCAGCCCCCTATCCACCACCGCCGTTGCCAGACGAACCACCAAGCAGGCTCGGGGACATGAAACGGTGGGCCGCAGAAAGGAGTTCGAGCAAGTAAAGCCATCGCGCATTTCGGTCGAAATGGGGGCCTAAGATGGCTGTCGCAGCAACTGACGATCATCGTTCCGCATTTGTCAGCGACCCGGTCGTCGAACCAGCGTCATGCACGGTGCCGTTCAGCGGAGAGGACCGAAACGAAAGAAAGCAGACAGGTAGCCTAACCACGCCACAAGGGCCGTGGATCACATCTGCATTGAAAAATAGGCTGTCACCCGGAACCATGTGGTAGAGTCTTATTCCGTGGCGATAGTCGATTTCTCCCTCCAGCAAATAGACAAGTTTCATTCCCGGATGCCGCAAAAGTGGGCCACCCCCCGTAGCCTTGGTTAGGGTGACGAGTTGCTGCTCCAACACAACCTCTGCAGCGGCGAACCCAAGATAGGTAAAGAGGTTCTGGTGACTGGGTGCATCCTGGCCCACGCGTTCTTTCATCCCAGCTCTTACAAACAGGGGATCACGCTGAACGGCGTCAAAAGTCCGGAAAAGAGCTGTAAGTGGGACTCCCAGCGCTTGCGACAACGCCTGCAACGTAGACAGCAACGCCGATGTGATGCCATTTTCGATCTTGGACATCATGCCGAGCGAAAGACCTGCCGCCCGCGCAAGCTCGACCAAAGTGATTCCGAGTTGCCGGCGGTGCGATCTCACCTCCCGCCCGATCGTCACCTCGAGAAGATTTCCGGCCGAGTGCTGGTCAGCTGCCGCATGTGGCCACGGGGCCTGCGGCAGGCCGCGATTGTGCGGAGAAACGTAAGTCCTGCTCCCTGCTCTTGTCACCTACACCTCCGATTTCAGTGGATGCCGGGAAAGGTGCTGCCCGCCGCAGCTACACGACCTCTTACCGTTGCGCGTGCTCGGATATGACGCTCCATACCTCGGCGGAGTTCGATCACCGGGCAGTGTGTCAGAACCCCGACATCGGACATGTTGAGGGTGCGGCCCTGCGCAACCGGCGCGCGGAGGCGGACATTCTTTGCCAGGGCAATGGGGAGGTGCCCCATCTCGATGCTGTTTGGCGGCGGTGGTCAGCTTTCCCCACACGCAAAAGCCGCCCTCGCTGTCGAGGATTTCGCCGGCGGCCAGGTCGCGCTTCACTAGCGCGACTACGACCGCATGGAGGCGCGACGCCGCGCCGGTCGACTCGTTGCGCAGGGCCATGTGCGCCACCGTGATGCCAAGCTCCAGGCCGATGAAATGAAAGGGCTTGTATGTGCAGGCAAAGTGCCCACTGGCTTCAGTGCTGATGCCGGTGAAGACACCTTATCTGAGATGGCCCGGGATCTCACTGCCATCATCAAACACCGAGGAGACGACCTCCACCCGGCCGGCCCCCGCGGGCGAGACATTGTTGCCGCGCGGCCYCTGCCGTTCTGCCAGTTCTCCCGGCTGCAGGCAGGAAACTCCAGACCATCGACCGGCGCGTCGAGGCCGGTTGCATTAGCTACGGCCGCCATTTCCAGGGCCGACTTGGTGCCGTCCAGGAACGAGTTGAACTTCTTCGGGTTGAGGTGCCCAATCCGGGCCTGCTCCGGCGTCAGGCTATGGTGCTCCCAAACCGTCGCCGGCGTCAAATTGTGATAATGGGGACGGTGCTTGGTGCCCTTGCCGGCCGCTACCACTTGAAAGCCCGAAGCACGGGCCCAATCGACTATTTCACAGATCAGTGCCGGCTGGTCGCCATAGGCCAGCGAATAGATGACACCTGCCCGCTCGGCCTCGTTGGCCAGGGCCGGGCCAACCAGCGCGTAGGCCTCGACATTGACCATCAGCACGTGCTTGCCGAAGCGAAAACACTCCAGGGCGTGCAGCGCGCCAGCGACCGGATCGCCAGTCGCTTCGATGACGATATCGACGAATGGGCTCCGGATCAGGAAGAGGGCATCTTCGGTCACGCCTATGCGCTGCTCGCGAACGGCGGCCTCGATGCCGCGCCCGCAGATCATGTCTCTGGGATGGCCGGTCACGGTGATGGCCGCCTCGACATTGGCCCGAGAGAGATCGGCGATCGCGACGAGCTGAAATTCCGGGTTCCGCAGGCATTGCGAGTCGAACATCGAACCGAACTTGCCGGCGCCGATCAGCCCGATGCAGATACTACGTCCTTGCGCCTCGAGTGCCCGAAGCTTGGCATGCAGATTCATCGCGCGTCTCCAGATCGTGGTGGTGCCATGGGTGCGTTCTGCTGAAGATCGAAGAATCGACGCTGGCACTTGTTCCCGTATGCCGGCCGGAGCCGGCATACGGTCGCAGCGCACAGTCAGCGCTAATAGGCAGCCTTGGCTACCATCGTCCGCGACGACAGCGCCCAGAACAAGAGGAAGCTGCTGGTGACGGTCGCGGGCGCCGAGAGCAGTTCCAGGGTCGGGATGGCGAGCAGTATGATGCCGATGGCAACAGCGCCGAACCAGGCGACCATTCCAGGCGCGTAGTAGGCAGGGAAATCGTCGTCCGAACGGGCGCTTTCCTCGCCGGTGCCGTCATGTTGCCCGCACAATATGTAGGCCAGCGCGACGCCGACCCAGGCGACGACGAAGATACCCTGATATGCCAGTGCCACGAGCAGGTACTGGAAGATGTTGGCCAGCATCACGAAGTAGACGATGACGCCGACGATGATCGCCCATACATATTTCGGCATCTCCAACTTGAACACCAGCCGGAAGAACGCCTGCATGTTGACGGTCGACAGGTAGAAGTTGGTGGTGTTGATGCGGGTCTGGCTGATCCAGACGAACAGCAGGCCGAAAGCGCCCATCATCACGATCAGCGCCTTGACGACGGAGACTTCCGAGGTTGCGCCCTCGAGCGGGATCGTCTGCACCAGGAAGATGCCGACCAGGCCGTTGACGAAATAGGTCAGCGTGTAGAACGGCAGGCCGAAATTGAAGACGGCGTGGTAGGTCTCGTCCTCCTTCTTGCCGAAGCGGGCGAAGTCGAAGGTGCACATCATCATCCACCAGACGCCCATGAAGGCGATAAAGACGTTGATCCAGCCATAGGGCGGGGCGCCGCCTTCCGGCGTCATGGTCAGCCAGGCGTTGGAATAGCCGTAGTGGGAGATGGCGTAGACCACCGTACCTATCAGGCCGAGAAGATAGAGCGGCAGCAGATAGCCGTTGAACTTGTCGAGCCAGTGCTGGACGCTGCCGAGGATCAACGGCACACTGTAGATGCAGACGATCAGGGCGGCGACGGCGAAGGTCAGGCCTTCAAAGTAGTATGTTGCCGCGGTGGCGATCACCGAGCCTTCGAACACGGCGTAATAGATACTGCTGACCGCATAGATGAAAGTGGCGATCGCCGATCCGTATCGACCGAACAGCAACCGGGAAAACAGCGACACCGACAAGCCAGTCCTGATCGCGTATCTGGTAATGACGGCGTTGATGGCGGAGTAGGAGATAACGGTCAGCACCAGGCCGATGATCGTATTCGCGGTGCCATAGATCTCGGCGAGCGTCGCCGAGATGATAAGAAAGAACATTGCGCTGCAGATCGCCCAGAAGGCCATCGTCAGATTGAGCTTTGGCATGCGCCCACTGGGTGGGACTGGTCTTTGCGAATAGTCTAATTCCCCTGCGACATCGAGACTTCCAGACATGGTTCATCTCCAGATTTTTTGATTATGATTTTGCAAACCCCGTTGGCGAAGAAGGCAGCAAGCCCCTGACAAGCTTGCTGCCTTCCTTGATCAGGCGACCTTCAGGGTCGCATTGGCGGCCTGGCCCGATGC
>NZ_JBFUIP010000010.1:0-33906 GCF_056401815.1 Aminobacter sp. P4_D5
ATGCAGGATCTGGCTGAGGAACAGCTTGGTGCGCTCGTGGCGCGGATGGTCGAAGAACTCGCCAGGCGTGTTTTCTTCGACGATCTGGCCCTGGTCCATGAAGATGACCCGGTTGGCGACCTTGCGGGCAAAGCCCATCTCGTGGGTCACGCACAGCATCGTCATGCCCTCTTCGGCGAGGCCGACCATGGTTTCGAGCACTTCCTTGATCATTTCAGGATCAAGTGCCGAGGTCGGCTCGTCGAACAGCATGATGCGCGGGTTCATGCACAAAGAGCGCGCGATCGCCACGCGCTGTTGCTGGCCACCCGACAGCTGGCCGGGATATTTGTTGGCCTGCTCGGGGATCTTGACCCGGCGCAGGAAGTGCATCGCCTGCTCCTCGGCCTGCTTCTTGGGCGTCTTGCGCACCCAGATCGGCGCCAGCGTGCAGTTCTCCAGGATCGTCAAATGCGGGAACAGGTTGAAGTGCTGGAACACCATGCCGACTTCGCGGCGGACCTCGTCGATCTTCTTGAGATCGTTGGTCAGCTCCTTGCCATCGACAATGATCTTGCCCTTCTGGTGCTCTTCCAGCCGGTTGATGCAGCGGATCATCGTCGACTTGCCCGAGCCCGACGGGCCGCAGATGACGATGCGCTCGCCGCGCATGACGCGCAGGTTGATGTCCTTGAGCACATTGAACTCGCCATACCATTTGTGCATGCCGACAATGTCGATCGCCACATCGGTGTCCGAGATGTGCATCTTCGCCCGATCGACCTTGATCTCGTCGGCGCTGACTGCGTTTTCGATGGCCATGGGCCGTTCCCTTTTGTTGTTCGTTATCGTTTATGCCCGGTGTCGAGCCGGTGTTCCATATAGATAGAGTAGCGCGACATGCCAAAACAGAACATCCAGAACACCAGTGCCGCAAAGACGAGCCCTGACGACGGGGTCTGGGGCGATGCCCAGGCCGGATCCGAGAAGTTCTGACGCACGACGCCAAGCAGGTCGAACATCGAAATGATATAGACGAGGCTGGTGTCCTTGAACATGCCGATGAAGGTGTTGACGATGCCCGGAATGACCAGCTTCAACGCCTGAGGCAGCACAACCAGCCTCATCTTCTGCCAGTAGCCAAGGCCTAGCGAATCGGCACCCTCGTACTGGCCCTTGGGGATCGCCTGCAGACCGCCGCGCACCACTTCCGCCATGTAGGCCGAAGCGAACAACGACACGCCGATCAGCGCGCGCAGGAATTTGTCGAAGCTGACCCCCGCCGGCAAGAACAGCGGCAGCATGACGCTCGCCATGAAAAGCACCGTGATCAAAGGCACGCCACGGATCGTTTCGATGAAGATGACGGAGAGCATCTTTACCACCGGCATCTTCGAACGCCGGCCAAGTGCCAAAAGGATGCCGAGCGGCAGCGACACAACGATGCCGACGAAGGAGAGGCTAAGCGTCACCAGGAGCCCACCCCAGAGCGGGGTTTCGACATGCGGCAGGCCAAACATGCCTCCGATCAACAGCATGAAGGCAACGATCGGGAACACCAGGAACAGCAGGAACGCGTTCAGCCCCTTGCGCGGAACACGCGGGATCATCAGTGGAACCAGCAGCGCCACGAACATGATCGCCACCAGGATGACCCGCCAGCGTTCCTCTATGGGATAGCGGCCGAACATGAACTGGCCGAACTTGGCATTGACGAACGCCCAGCAGGCGCCGGACCAGCCGTCAGGCTGGATGCCACCCTGTGCCACAGTCGCACAGAAGGTCCGGTCGGTACCCGTCCACTGGGCATTGACCACGGCCCAGTTGAAGAGCGGCGGCACAATCATCGCCACGATCAAAAGACCGAGGATCGTCAGCACCGAATCGAATGGATTGGCAAAAAGGTTCTTGCGTATCCATGCCACTGGCCCGCGCTCGCGAAGAGGGGCTGGTTGCGGCAGCGCCAATTCGGTGCGGACGTATCCGATATCTTGCGACATGTCCGCCTCCTACCTTTCCACCAGCGCCATCTTGGCGTTGAACCAGTTCATGAAAGCGGACGTGACCAGGCTGAGACCGAGATAGACGACCATCCAGATGACCACGATCTCGATAGCCTGTCCGGTCTGGTTGAGCACCGTGCCTCCCACCGCGACCAAATCGGGGTAGCCAATGGCGATGGCCAGCGACGAGTTCTTGGTCAGGTTGAGATACTGGCTGGTCAAAGGCGGAATGACGATGCGCAGCGCCTGCGGCACCACCACCAGCCTGAGCGCCTGTCCCGAGCGCAGGCCAAGTGCCGACGACGCCTCGGTCTGGCCCTTGCTGACGCCCTTGATGCCGGCACGCACGATCTCGGCGATGAAGGCTGCAGTATAAAACGACAAGGCCAGATAGAGCGCCAGGAACTCCGGCTTGATCTGCAAGCCGCCCGTCAAATTGAAAGTCGATTTCTTTGGGAAATCGAAGCTCATGGGAAAGCCCGTCGCGGCGAGTGCCAAAAGAGGCAGGCCGATAATCAGCGCCAGCGACGTCCAGAACACGGGGAATGTCGCACCCGTCGCCATTTGCCGCTGGCGGGCACGCCGGGCGACAAACCACGACATCCCGATGCCAAGCAGGAACGCCACGGGCACCAGCATCGAACCCTCGCCCCAGATCAGCTTGGGGAAATAAAAGCCTCGGCTGTTGAGAAACGAGCCAAAAGGCAGCTCAATGCTCTCCTTGGGCAGCGGCAGCACCGAAAGCACACCGAAATACCAAAAGAAGATGACGAGCAGCGGCGGGATGTTGCGGAATATCTCTACATAGACAGTGCAGATCTTGCGGATCAGCCAGTTCTGCGACAGCCGGCCGATGCCAAGGAGAAATCCCAGGATCGACGCGGTTACGATGCCGGCGACAGCCACAACAAGCGTGTTGAGGAAGCCAACCAGCAACGCGCGCTTGTAGGTCGAATCGGAATCGAAGGCGATCAGCGAATCGCTGAGGTCGAAGCCGGCACGGCCGTTGAGAAAGGCGAAACCCGACGCGATATTGGCGCGCTTCAGGTTCTCGATCGTATTGCCAATGATCCACCAGACGAACGCGGTAAGCGCAACGACCACGAGGATCTGGAAGAAGATGCCGCGCACCTTCGGATCGTAGAGAAGCGACGCGCGGCCGCCCCCTACGTCATGGGGTATGTCCTGCGTAGCCATCGGAAGTCCCTCTTAAAGAGTAACCGGAAGGCGGATTCGCCGCCTTCCGGGTGAGACTTCGGATCAGCGGATGGGCGGCGCGTACTGCAGTCCACCCTTGGTCCAGAGCGCATTGATGCCACGGGCAATCTTCAGCGGGCTGCCCTGGCCGACATTGCGTTCAAAGACTTCGCCATAGTTGCCCACTGACTTGACGATGCTGACGACCCAGTCATTGCCGAGGCCGAGATCGGTGCCGATCTTGGTGTCAGTCTCGGTGCCGAGCACGCGCTTGACCTCGGGGTTACCCGATGCCTTCATTTCCTCGACATTGGCCTGGGTGATGCCGAGTTCCTCGGCGGTCAGCAGCGCAAAATAGGTCCACTTGACGATGTGGTACCACTTGTCGTCGCCCTGGCGCACGGCAGGTCCGAGCGGTTCCTTGGAGATGATTTCGGGCAGAACGACGTGATCGTCCGGCGAAGCAAGCGTCAAACGGATGCCATAAAGGCCCGACTGGTCGGTGGTGTAGACGTCGCAACGGCCGGCATCATAAGCAGCGTTAACCTCTTCAAGCTTTTCGAAGACGACCGGATTGTACTCCATCTTGTTCGCCTTGAAGTAGTCGGCGAGATTGAGTTCGGTCGTAGTGCCCGTCTGCACGCAGACTGCGGCGCCCGAGAGCTGGAGTGCGGAATTCACGCCCGGCAGCTTCTTGGCATTGATCATGAAGCCCTGGCCGTCGAAATAGGTAACGCCAACGAAGTTCAGGCCAAGTGCCGTATCGCGATTGATGGTCCAGGTGGTGTTCCGCGACAGAAGGTCGATTTCGCCCGATTGAAGAGCGGTGAAGCGCTCCTTGGCGGAAAGCGGCGTGAACTTGACCTTGGTGCCATCGCCAAAGACCGCTGCTGCAACCGCGCGACAGAAATCGGCATCGAGTCCCTGCCAGTCACCCTTGTCGTTCGGTGCCGAGAACCCGGCCAGGCCGGTGCTGACGCCGCATTGCAGGAAGCCCTTTGCCTTGACGTCCTCAAGGGTGCCGGCAGATGCGGCGGTCGCCACCATGCCGAGCGTAGCAGCCCCGAGAATGCCTGAAATGATATACTTCATGACCCACGAACCCTTTTCTGTTTTTTTGCAGGCGTTGCCTGTCTTTTTGATCTGTGAACTCAGCGTCCCCTATCCGGCCCATTTCCCGGATTGCGCACCTATCCGGCGCGCATTGCTGCAGTCCGGTTCACAAATGACATCGAAGGCGATAATTCTTATTAGGTCAAGCAATAAAGACCCGCGATGGACGCCTCGGTCTTTAGTATTAGAAAGGTCCAGGCACGATCTGTGCTGCGCCCGACAAGCCTGGTTCCAGCCGCTTAGCCGGCAGCCCGCCTCAGCCTGCCGAATCCGGTGGCAACGGGCAAGAGCTTGCCCGGTGTTGGGCGGAAACCGACACGACGCGCAGCAAAGAACCTGGCGACAATGATCGTCACGATCAGCCCGAACAGATAGCCGGCCGCAACATCGGATGGATAATGCGCGGCGGCCGGAATCCGCAAAGCCGAAAACAGCAGGCCGACGATGCCGATCGGCAACCAATAGCGCGGGAACCAGATCATCAGGATCGCGGCCACGGTTCCCAGCGTCGTCGCATGGCCCGAGGGGAAACTCGAAGAATAGCGCGTCACCACGAAGGGATCGAAATAATAGGCACCGTATTCGCCGTAGAATGCCGGCCTGGCGCGGCCGAAGAACAACTTGACGATATTGACAGCGATGCCAGTGACTGCAACGCAGCCGAAAACAAAAGCTGCTTGGCCAAACAGCGTCACCAGCCGGGCCTGGAAGCCATAGCCGACGCCGCGCCAATCGGCGCTCGCGGTTGCCAGATAGACCAACAAGGAGGGAACGAGATACCATTCGGACCTGCCTATATCGCTCAGCCAGGCCAGCCAACTCGTCAGGTTGTTGCGGTTGGAGAGAACGAAATTCATCACCGCCGAATCGATGAAAAACAGCAATCCGACGACACAAGCACCGCAAAGCAACAAAAGCGTCAGCTGACGTGTCCAGACCGGCGGCGGAGTGCCGACAGGAGCGCGCCACATGCGGCGCCAGGTAAACCCGATCGTCTCAACGAGGCGCCCGGCAAAACCCGCTGGCCATATCTGGCCCAGCCGAACGGGGCCGCGCGGCGGTTGCGCCGGTAGAGCGGTCGCATTATGGCTGGCGTCTTCGCTGAAAGGGTGCGGTTTCATGACTCGAGACAACGGTAGGATCAAAGGCGTCAACACGCGGCTCGCGCATTGCGGGCACGATCCACACGGCTTTCATGGCTTTGTCAATCCGCCGGTCGTGCGCGCCTCGACGGTTCTTTATCCCAATGCCGCAACGATGGCGGGGCGTGCTCAAAAATACACATATGGCACCCGCGGAACACCTACGACTGACGCCCTGTGCGAGGCGATCGACCAGCTTGAAGGTTCGGCCGGCACAATCGCGGTTCCCTCGGGCCTCGCCGCCGTCACCGTGCCGCTCCTCGGCTTCCTGTCGGCCGGCGACCACGTGCTCATCACCGACTCGGTCTATCATCCGACCCGTCATTTCGCCGACACCATGCTGAAGCGTCTCGGCGTCGAGGTCGATTATTACCACCCGCATGCAGGTGCGAAAATTGTCGAACTGATCAAGCCCAACACCAAGGTCGTGTTCACCGAATCGCCCGCATCCAACACCTACGAGGTGCAGGACATCCCCGCGATCGTCAAAGCCGCGCATGCTGCGGGTGCAATCGTCATGATGGACAACACCTGGGCCACGCCGCTGCTGTTTAGGGCGCTCGACTTCGGCGTCGATGTCTCCATCCATGCCGCAACCAAGTATCCGGCTGGCCATTCCGACATTCTCAGCGGCACCGTTTCGGCAAACGCCGCCTGCTGGCCGCGCCTCAGGGAAGCTTTCGACACGCTCGGCTGCTGTGCCGGCCCTGACGACGTCTACCAGGTGCTGCGCGGCTTGCGCACAATGGGCGTCCGCCTTGCCCATCACGAAAGGAGCGCGCTCGAAATTGCGCGCTGGCTCGAAGGCCAGCCCGGCGTTGCGCGCGTGCTGCACCCGGCACTCGAAAGCCACCCCGACCACGCCATGTGGAAACGCGACTTCGCAGGCTCCAGCGGCATCTTCTCGGTGGTGCTTGCCGGCGGCGGCACCAAGAAGGCGCATGCCTTCCTGGACGCGCTCGAAATCTTCGGCCTCGGCTACTCCTGGGGCGGCTATGAGAGCCTTGCCGTGCCCGTATTCCTCGGCGACCGCAAGATTGCGAACGGGCCTTACGAAGGCCCGATCATCCGCCTGCAGATCGGGCTGGAAGACGTCGCCGACCTCAAGGAAGACATTGCGGCCGGCCTGGCTGCAGCCAATAGCGCGGAGTAAGGTCGGACCCGTCGGATCAGCTTGTGCCTTGAGGCAGCACTGCCCGCATTGACGTCAAGACAGGCGATCGCGACAGTGGTCGCCTTGAAAGTGACAACCCTGTGCGAGGATCCAAATGGCCGCGTCCGACCGTCCTTCTGAAATCGCCCACTGGACCGAGGTTGAACGGCCGGACGGCGAGACATTTTCCGGCACCAACGAGTTGAGGGGCATTGGCGCGCCCCTCGCCGCGCATTTTGGCCTTGAGCGGATCGGCATCCACCATGTCCGCCTGTCGCCTGGCCGGCGGACATCGTTTCCGCACGCCGAAAGTGCCGAAGAGGAATTCGTCTACGTGCTCGACGGCGAGCCAGATGTCTGGCTGGACGGTAACTTGCATCGGCTGAGGCCCGGTGACTCCGTGGGCTTCCCCGCGGGCACAGGATTGGCCCACAGCTTTCTCAACAACACCGAAACTGAAGTCCGCCTTTTAGTGGTTGGCGAAACCACCAAGGCCGAAAACCGGATCGTCTATCCGCGCAATCCCGAGCGAAAGCCCATGCGTGACGATTGGTGGGAAGACGTGCCAGAACGCGCTCTGGGCGATCATGACGGGCTGCCCGACAGGCTTCGGGCGAAGCGGAAAGAAGAAGGGCGCGGCAGCTAGCGCCAGGATTGAATTCGCCCGCAGCTATTCGGGCGGCGTTGTTGAGGTCCAGCTCGTCGCAACTATCTGGGGCGTCATACTCAATTCGCCGACAAGGTGCTCCACCAAGCTGTCTTCCTCGCGCGCGCTGAATACCAGTGCCTCGACTTCGACAGAGCTCGTATCCGGCAGCGCATGGCTTTCCAAAGACTGCAGCCTTAGCTTCCTGACGCTCAGCGCCTGGAGAAGCATGGTTCGCACCATCGCCTCGTCGCGCGCCTTGCATTTCAGCTCGATGACGTAAAAGCGCGGGACCTCCTTGCTCTCGGGGGCCATTTCATCGATCAGCCAGCTCAGGCGCGGAAGGACGAGGTTGATCAAGACGATCAGAACCGCCAGTTCCGCCGCTTCCAGGGGGTTGCCATAACCGGCCAGCACGCCCACGGCACCTGTGGCCCACACGGTTGCCGCTGTGCTCAGTCCGCGCACGCTGAGGCCGTCCCGCATGATCAAGCCGGCACCCAGGAAGCCAATGCCTGTTACCACCTGGCTGCCCATGCGCACTTCACTGGTCACACCGACCAGCGTCGGCAACGCGCTGTACGCGGCCGCACCGAGCGCTACCAGCGCATGGGTGGTCAGCCCGGAATGGCGGTGTCGCCACTGGCGTTCGATGCCGATCAGCACACCAAGCAAGACGGCAACGACAAGCCTGGGCGCAATCGACAGGAACTCGGGCAGTGTGTGCGACATCTGAATCCGCTGATAGGCGATGAGCCGTGGATCGGGACCAGCCCGCAGGGCGGAATTTAAGCGGCTTGCCACTTGCGAGGCAAGCCAAAGCCAAATGCCAATGGCAGATGTCGTGTCGAAAGCTGGATGGGTGGCGCTCGCGTCGCGACGAAAATGTTGGCGATCCCGACAGGATTCGAACCTGTGACCATCGGCTTAGAAGGCCGGTGCTCTATCCAGCTGAGCTACGGGACCGCTGACCGCCCTATGCAGGGCGGGATGATTTTGCCTTGAAACGTCAGTGCGTCCAGGGCGTCCTGCGGTCATAACGAAAATTGTCGGAGTAGGAAATCTGCCGACGCTTGGCTTCTTTCGGCTCCTGAACGCGGAAGGCCAGGCCTTCCTTTTCGGCATAAGCAACCGCTTCTTCGCGGGTCTCGAAGGTCAGACGAATCTGGCTCTTCATGTCGCCGGAGCTAGTGTAGCCCATCAGCGGATCGATCTTCTTAGGCTTTTCGGCGTCGAATTCGAGCACCCAGTGCCCGGTTTTGGCTTTGCCCGACTGCATGGCGGTCTTAGCGGGGCTGAAAATTCGCGCGGACATACTTACCTCACTCGTGATTCCGCGCAGACGCACGGACATCCAGATGAGCCCGTCATTACTGTGCAATCGCCGTTGCTGCAAGACGAAAGCCGGTTTCGGCGTTTTTGCCCTTGCCTTGTCGAGCGGAAGCCACTAGGCACGGCATCGAAATGTGATTTCGGAGTGTAGCGCAGCCTGGTAGCGCATCTGGTTTGGGACCAGAGGGTCGGGAGTTCGAATCTCTCCACTCCGACCATTTTACTTTGCAAGATCAATTGCCTGGATCACGCGGCCCGCTGGCCTTGCCGATCAGGTAAACTCCCCTCCACAAGCACATATTAGGCACGGCTTCAGTCAAAACGAATCGCGCGCGGCCCGGTGCCTTCATCCCGCCCGCCCTCGTAGCGAAATCGCCGGGCGTCGGATCACCGCGTCCGCGTGAGTCGTTCGAAGCTCGACAGGATCAGGATCGCGGTCGCCGCCAGTCCAGCGCAGAGCCCCCACCACACGCCCGTCGGGCCGAGCGCATAAGACAGGGCCACGGCCACTGGAAAGCCGACCAGCCAATAACCGACGAGGGTCAAGCCAAGCGTCAGCCTGGCGCGACCGAGGCCACGCATCAGACCCACGCCGATGTTCTGCGAGCAGTCGAAGATTTGCAGGATTGCGGCAATCGTCAGCAGTTGAGCCGCAAATTTCATCGTCTCCGTGGTGCTCGGTCCCGTATCCGATGCGAACGGAAGAAGCATAAGACCGGGCACCACGATGTAGCCCGCACCAATGATCACCATGACCGCCATGCCAATTCCGATGCCGATCGCGCCGTAGCGCCGTTTCAGGGCGCCCTGCCCCTGGCCCTGCGCCTCGCTGATGGCAACTGAAGTGCCATGCGACAAGCCAACCGCCAGCATGAAGGCGATGTAAATGATCTGGTTGACGATATTGTGCGCGGCCAGTGCCGCTTCGCCGAACGTGCCCATCAACAAGGCAATGGCGACAGTGAAAGCGGCTTCCGAACCATAGGCTGCCGAGGTCGGCACGCCGAGGGCCAGTGTTCGTTTCCAGGTGCCCACATCAAGCTGCAGCAAAGCCGGCACGATTCTGTAGGCACCATAACCTGGCGACCGCAGCACATGCATGGAAAGCGCGGCGAAGCTCGCCAGGTGCACCAAGCCAGCAGCAAGGGCAACGCCTGTCGCGCCGAACTGCGGCAAGCCGAAACGGCCGGTGGCAAGGCCGAAGGCGAGTGCCGCGTTGATGGCGATGGAGGCCAAGGTGATCGCCAGGACCGGCCCCGGCTTTCTCAAGCCGACGGTGAAGCTGCGTAGCGCATTGAAACACAGGCACGGAAGAATGCCCCAGGACGTCGCCATCAGGTAGATGCCGGCAAGCCGCGCGACCTCAGCATCTTGTCCAAACAACAGGAGCAGCGGTTCAACCTGCGTCATGAGCGCCACGGCGACGAGGCCGGCCAATGTCGATATCTGCAGGCTTGAGGCGGCGTAATTCGCAATCTTTTCGGCATCGCCCGTGCCGCGAGCCTCTTCGGCGACGAGATTGGCGGTTCCCACCGCAAGGCCGACGCCCATGGTGCGCAAAAGGTTGAACAGGCCGATCGCCAGCCCGCCGGCGGCGAGCTCGGCCGAACCGAGCAGGCCAAGCACGATGATCGAGGTGGTCGAGATCGCCACTTGGGCAAGCTGGGTCAGCGCCAACGGCACCGCCAGCTCCAGTATGTGACGCGCATCGGCGACGAAGCGCGACAGGATGGATGTATTCGCCATGTCGCGCTTCGGAAGTCCCTCTATCAGGCGAGAATGCGGGCCGCGATGGTGCGCGGGGAATCGGCCTTGAAGACGTCGGGATAGAGGATAGCGGCGGCTTCGTTGATGACGACGCGGCGGGCAATGGGACCGTGCGATTCGATCCAGTGATCGCCAACGAAATGAACCTTGCCTTCCTGCACCGCCCGCAGCGACGACCAGATCGGGTTTGTCTCGAACGGGCGATCCGGGCCGTAATCGTAGACGATGATGACGTCGGGATCGGCAAGGAGCATGGCCTCGAGGTTCATCTCGAAGGCGGTGTTATCGGGCACTTCGGGCGTCGGGTTCTTGCCGGCGACATTGACGCCACCAAGCGTGGTCAGGATCGAGGCGGTGACGTCGTCTTCGTAGAAAGTCCATGGCGCTTCGCCCGAACCGTAGAAATAGAGATATTTGACGCCTCGGTCCTTCGGCGCCTTGGCCTTCAGGGCGTCGAACTCGGCGTGGAAATCGGCGACAAGCTTTTCGCCTTCGGCCTTTTTGCCAAGCGCTTCGGCGACCAGCAACAGGTCGCGCTCGGAGTCCTCTGGCGTCTCCAGGCGAACCGCGAGATAGGGCGCGATCTCTTCGAGCTTGCCTGCATTGGCTTCGGTGTAGCGCTTGATGGCGACGATCAGATCAGGCTTGGCCTGGGCCAGAAGCTCCAGGTTGGGGCTTGCCCGCTGGCCGATCTTGGGCACGTCGACAAGTCTGCCGAGCAGGTGGTCGGGGTTGCGGCCTTCCACCATGTAGGTGGTGGCAACGGGCGTGATGCCGAGTGCCAAGGCGACATCGGCGCCGAAATAGGAGACGGCGGCTACCCGCTTGGCATCATCGGGAAGCTTGATGGCCACGCCGCGATCGTCGGTGATTGTATGCGGTGCCGCCTTGGCTGCGGTCGCGAACATCGCCACCATGCCAACGGCGGTGGAGCGGATCAGGAAATCTCTGCGATTCATGACATAAGCCTTTCAATGGATGAGACGTGAAGGAGCCTTGATCGAGCCGGTGGGAATGAAGACCGGCGGATGATCTTGGTTGCGGGTGACGGTGGCGCTGACGCGAAAGGTCTCGGTCAGCAGATGCTCGGTCATGACATCGGCTGGAGCGCCCTGATCGATGATGGTGCCGCGATCAACGGCGACGAGATGGTCGGCAAAGCGCACCGCCTGGTTGAGGTCGTGCAGCGACAACACCACAGTGATGCCCTGGGCGCGGTTGATGTGCTGCAACAGCTCGAGCACCTCGAACTGGTGGCCGATATCGAGGAAGGTCGTGGGCTCGTCGAGCAACAGGATCCCGGCTTCGACGGCGAGCGCCATGGCGATCCAGGCGCGGCGCCGCTCACCCCCGGAGAGCGTTGAGACCATGCGGTCGGAGAGGCTGGTCATGTCGGTGGCAGCGATTGCCCGCGCCACCGCTTCCGCGTCACCGGGCGCCGAGCGCCCCAGAAGGCCGCGATGCGGGTGCCTGCCGTAGGCGATGAGCTCGACGACGGTGATCTCCGGCGGATCGACCATTTCCTGGGGAAGGAATGAAAGCCTGCGCGCCAATTGCTTGCGCGGCCACGCCGACAGCTTCTGGCCATCGAGCGCTACCTCACCCGACATTGGTCGCAACAGGCCGGCCATGGCACGCAGCAAGGTGCTCTTGCCGCAGCCATTGGCCCCGATCAGCGCGGTGATCTTGCCTTTGGGAACGGACAGGCTGACATCGCGCAGCACCTGGCGCGCACCATAACCGAGAGAAATGTCCTGGCAGATCAGGCCGTTCATAGGCGTCGTCCCAGAAGCACGAGGAAAATCGGCACGCCGATCAGCGCGGTGACCGCACCGACCGGGATTTCGGCCGGCGGGGTGGCGATGCGGCCCAAAAGGTCGCCTGATGTCACCAGAAAGGCGCCCAGAAGTGCCGAAATCGGCAGTGACTTGGCCAGCGAGAAGCCGACCAGCCGACGTGCGGCATGAGGTGTGATGAGACCGACAAAGCCCAATGGCCCGACAATCGCGACCGCACTCGACGCCAGCACGGTGGCAAGGGCGATGGCCGCCAGCCTGATCGCCCCAACGTTCACGCCGAGCGTCGCCGCCGCATCGTCGCCAAAAGAAAGCAGATCGAGTTTGGCCACCATCACCGGCAGCGCCAACAACCCGCCAATGGTCCAAGGCAGCAGATGCAGCGCGTGCTCCCAGCCACGGGCATAGAGGCTGCCCGACAGCCATAGCAGAACCGTCTCCATGCGGGTCGAGCCCCAGGCGGCGAAGATGCCGAGGCCCAGCGCCTGGAAAGTGATGCCAATGGAGATACCGGCCAGCACCAGCCGCAGCGGGGTCGCGCCGGCACGCCAGGCGACAAGGTAGGTCAAGGTTGCTGCAACCAGACCGCCAACGAGCGCGACGAAGGGCAAGGGTGCGACCGGATATGAGGTCAGCTTGCTGCCGTCGGTCTGACCCCAATAGACGGTGAAAAGCAGGAAGATCATCACGGCAAACATGGCGCCGCCAGAAATGCCGAGCACGTTGGGGTCGGTCAGCGGATTGCGTGTGGCCGCCTGCAGCAGATGCCCCGAAACAGCGAGATGAATGCCAACGAGGATGCCGATGGCAACGCGGGGCAGCCGGATGTCCCACACGATGCCGGCGTCGTCGCCCTTGCGGAAAAACAGGGCTTCGAGCCCGTGTTGCAGGCCGAGATCGGCGGCACCGTTGAGCGCGGCGAGAAGTGCCAGGGCAACGAGCGCGCAGAAGGTGACAGCCGCTGTCGGCCAGAATGGAAGCCTGCTCACGCCGTCTTCCTCCAGACCATGTGGATGAGGAAGGGGCCGCCGACGATTGCCGTAACTACGCCGATCGGCAGTTCGCGCGGGGCAGCCATGAAGCGCGCCAGCGTATCGGCGGTCAGCAGCGCAATCGCGCCCAGAACGGCCGAGACGGGCAGCAGAACCTGATGCCTGACACCAACGATGCTGCGGGCGATGTGGGGAATGCACAGGCCAAGAAAGCCGATGGGGCCCGCGACGGCCACGACGCCGACCGACAGGACGATCGCCGTCAGAGCACCGGCAAGGCGCCAGAAGCGCACATTGAGCCCGAGCGTTTCGGCAGCCTCGTCGCCAAGCGCGAGCAGATCGAGAGGCCGCGCCAGCACGACGCAGGCACACAGACCCACCACGGCCCAGGGCAGCAGGATGATGAGATGCTGCCAGCCGCGGCCGGCAAGTCCGCCGGTGAGCCAGAAGAACACCGAGGCGACCGTCGGCCCAGCGTGGATCAGTGCCGTGGTGATGCCTGCGGCGCAAAAGAAGGCGACGGCGGACCCTGCCAGCGCCAGCCTGACCGGCGACAGGCCGCCCGCAGACGCGATCAGCAGGCTGGTACCGCCAGCCAGCAATCCGCCGGCGAGGCCGATGAACGGATGGGCGATGGCCGGCACCGAGGGCACGAAGACGTAGAAAACGACGATGGCAAAGCTTGCGCCGGTCAGGACGCCGGTCAGGTCCGGCGACGCGAGTGCGTTGCGCGCCACGCCTTGCATCACAACGCCCGAACAGGCGAGCGCTGCTCCGGCCAGGATGGCCAGGAGTTCACGCGGAATGCGCAGTTTCCACAAGATCGCCGCTTCAGGCCCAGCGCTTCGCCCCAGCAGTGCATCGATGACCACCTGAAACGGCGTGGTCACGCCGCCGACGAACAGCCCGGCAAAACCGATGCCAGCGAGCACGACCAGGCCGGCAACCATCAAGCCGACGATGCCGAAACAGCCTTTGCTGCTCAGTTTCGCGGCTCCGCCGTCACAAGATGCGCTGCCGATCAGCAATGTCATTGCGCCGCGCCGGTCTTCTGGTGAAGGAACATCGTTCGCATCGCGCGGCCATGTTTATTGGTGAGGACAATTATCAAGTTTTATGGCAAATTGCCCAGCAGGACCCAATGTGCAATCGAAAACTTCTCAATCCGGCATGCAAAACTCTCAAGCAGGACCCTCCCGGTTCCCGTCTTTGAACACCTTGCCCGCGTTCGTTGCGGTTGCCCGCACGGGCAGCCTGACGCTGGCGGCCGAGGAACTGTGCCTGACACCGAGCGCGATCAGCAGGCAGATCAAGACGCTTGAGGAGAGCCTCGGCGCGTTTCTTTTCCAGCGTAGCCACAACGCTGTCGTATTGACCGAGTCCGGGCGACGCTTCCTCGCCCATGCGAAGGGTGCTCTGGCTCTTGTCGAAACCGGCGCGCGTGAGATTTCGCCCCATCGGGCGCGGCTGACCGTTCAAGCTCCGATCACGCTGACGCAGCGCTGGCTGATCCCGCGCATCGGATCGTTCAGAAGCAGCTGCCCGGGAGCTGATCTGTCATTTCGTTCGCAAAAGCCCGGCAATGATGCGGCGGATCTTACGATCGGCTATGTCAGGGGCACGGAGACGACCGCATTTTCGAATGCGTTCCTGTTGGACAAGACTGTCAGCGTCTGCACGCCTCAACTGTTGCGCGGGCTCGCCGGGCCGCTTTCGCCTGAAGCGCTGTTCGACTTGCCGGTTCTGCTCGACACGGCGGACGCGTGGTCATGGCTGCAATGGTCGGCATCTGCCGGGGTGGCGTTTGCGCCCAAGGCGGGCGCCATCACATTCGATACCGACGAAGCGGCCATCGACGCCTGCATTTCAGGTTTGGGCGTAGGGCAAGCCAATCCTGCTTTCATCGAAAACGAGCTCAGGAGTGGCATGCTGGTGGCGCTGTGCCCTGAAATAACAGCGATCGTCGGCGCCTATGAAGCGTCGATAGATACTTCCACGGCGCTGAGCCAGCAGTTCTCGTCCTGGCTCAGCCAATGGGATTCGGGATCGGCTGCTATCTGATTGGTCAGGCAGGCAGTTTCGGCGCCGCGTGATTCGGCCGATCAGGATGAGAAGATTGACCAGTTCATTCTTTTGGTCAGTTTCTCCAGCGCAATCGAGCCGAGCATCGAGTTGCCGCGATCATTCAAGCCAGGCGACCAAACCGCAATCGATGCAACTCCGGGCACGATCGCCAATATCCCGCCACCGACGCCGCTCTTGCCGGGAATGCCGACGCGGAAGGCGAATTCACCTGAGCCGTCGTAATGGCCGCAAGTGAGCATCAGGGCATTGATGCGCCGGGCACGCTCGCCTGAAATGACCGTGTGGTTCAAGGATGGAATTCTGCCGGAGTTTGCCAGGAAGCGCCCGGCATTCGCCAATTGCTTGCAGCTCATCGCGATGGCGCAGTGATGGAAATAGACCCCAAGCGTCAGCTCCGGCGCGTGGTTCAGGTTGCCAAACCCCTTGAGATAATTGGCAAGCGCGAAGTTGCGGTAACCGGTAGCGCGTTCGGAATTGGCGACGTCGCGGTCGATCACGATGGTATCGTCATCGGCAAGGGAGCGCACAAAGCTCAGGATCTCGCCGATGGCCTCGCGCGGTTGATGGCCGGCCAAGAGCACATCAGAGACAACGATCGCACCGGCATTGATGAATGGGTTTCGGGGTATCCCCTCTTCCCGCTCCAGCTGGACAATGGAATTGAAGGGCGTGCCCGAAGGCTCCCGGCCAACTCGGTTCCACAAGGTGTCGCCAGCTCGCCCCAAAGCCAGCGCCAGGGTGAACACCTTGGATATGCTCTGAATTGAAAAGGGTTCGTCGGCATCGCCCGCAGCCACCACCTCGCCATCATTCATGATGACCGCAATCCCGAATTTCGCCGGATCGACCTTGCCAAGCTCCGGGATGTAGGAAGCGACCTCGCCGCGCTCAGGCGCGTTCGCCATCTCCGCAACCACTTCGTCCAGAACATCTTTCAATTGAGACATCGCGGTTCCTGCAAAGCCGTCCGGCTAGAATCGAATTGTGTCGTCAGTAATCCACTTTACATGCGCCCAAGCCAAGCGCGGCGGCAATCGACCTGCCCTTGGGGCACCCGGCAAGAGCATTGGGAACGCGGCAACACATGGCCACCAGTGTCCCCTTACCGCCTGCACTTGCCCTTGAAACACGCGTTTTGGCACGATTGCGACAGTTGCGCACCACGACCAGCGCTTGATGAATCCAAGTGTAGTGCTATCGTTCTACTGAAGCGTGATCAGCAAAACCGAATCCGGCTTTGCATTCGATCATGCCCTGGCCTAGTGGATCCGCCCACAGGCCGGTCGCCAGGGGGCGAATGACTTTGGTCAACAAGGGGCGGACCAGGGTGGGGAGTGGCAAACGATTGGCGGAGCTATCCGAACAATTCATCGATCAGATCTACGAGGCTTCCTTCATACCGGAGAAGTGGCCCGTATTACTTGATGGGTTGGCGCAAGCCGTAGAGGGCCTGGGCGGCTATCTCTTCACCATCAGCCAGGGTGCGTCGGCCTATCTCGCTTCGGAAGCGGTCGCGCCGCACGTGGAAGCGTTCATGCGCGAGGGCTGGATGACGGTCAACGCGCGCGGGGCCCGCGCGGAGGCCCTGGCCTATCCCGGTTTCATCACCGATCTCGATGCCTTCACCGAGCAAGAGCTGGAAACGGAACCGATCTATCGCGATTTCCTTCATCCCCGGGGAATCGGCTGGGCAGCAGGCACCCATATCCCGATCCCGACCGGCGATGTGCTGTCTTTCAATCTCGAACGGAAGACAGAGCGGGGTCCCTTCGAGCGGGACTATGTCGATGCACTCGACCGCATGCGTCCGCATCTTGCACGCGCCGCGATGGTCAGCGCCCGAATCGGTCTCGAAAAGGCCCGTGCCGGTGCCGACGCACTGGAGGCGCTCGGGCTGCCGGCCGCGGTTTTAGGCGGGCGCGGGCAATTGCTGGCCTGCAACGGGCTGATGGACACGCTGATACCGGCCACCGTCCAGGATTGTTCAGGCCGCGCCAAGATCACCGACAAGAAAGCCGACGCCCTGCTTGAAAGCGCGCTGTCGGCGCTCGCCGGCGGCGCCAGGGGCGGTATCGTGCAGTCGTTTCCGATCACTGGAGAGAACGGCAGGCCATCAAGTGTCGTGCATCTGTTACCGGTCCGCGGTTCAGCACATGACCTGTTCAGCCGCATTCATTGCATCCTCGTCATCATGCCCTTGCCCGGACCGGGCGCGCCATCGGCCAATGTGCTTCAGGCGCTGTTCGACCTGACGCCGAGCGAAGCGCGGATTGCATCCGCTCTCGCCGACGGCCGATCGATCGACGCCATCAGCGTCGATTTCGGCATTGCCAGGGAAACCGTGCGATCACATCTACGCTCGATTTTCGCCAAATCGGGCGTTTCCAAGCAGTCGTCACTGGTGCGGCTATTGCTCGGGGTCACGCTGCCACGCGCGTCCTGCTGAGTGCTAGACCATAGGCTTACTGGACAGTTCGGGCGTGACCTGCACATCTGAATTCGGGAGGAATGCCAGTGCCATATCTCGATATCTATCTCGCGCAGCTTGTCGATCCGTTCCGCATCGGCCTGCTGATTGCGCTGGTGCTCACCGCGGCCAATACCGCGCAGGTGCTCAATCGTTGGATTCCGATTGCGCTTGGCATCGTCTTCGTTGCCGTGTTGATCCCGCTCAGCCTTGGGTCGGCAGATGGTCACAGCACCGCCACCGCGGTGGTCGTCGGCTTTGCCTCCAATGCAACGATTCTTGGCGTGCTGCTTGCAGCAAAGGCACTTTATTCGCGACTGGCCTGAAGCTCAGAGTTCCAGTTCGCCCTGCCCGGCGTCGAGCGCACCGATCGTCTCGGCGGCAAGGGCTCGGGTGATGCGGGTCTTTTGTTCGAGCGCGGCACGGTCGAGGCGATCGACGACGTGGATGGCGGTCGACAGCGAGCGTTCGATGCGGCGAACCAGGAACTGCACCACATGCGGCTCAACCTCGACCTGACGGTCGGCGAAGAGTTTGGTGATGACGCCGGCAAGCAGAATGTCGTCGGGCTCCTCGATCTCGACAGTCGCCGCAGCCTTCAGCCGCGAGGCAAGATCAGGCAACGTCACACCCCAGGCGGTAGGAAAGCTGCGCGCGGTGAGCAGCAGATGTGAGCCGGCCCCGCGCACCGTGTTGATAAGGTGAAACAAGCCTTCCTGGTCGAGCCTGCCCTGATCGGCATCGTCGATCAGCACCGGTACGGTACCGATATCGCCCAAATGGGCGGAAATGTCGGACGGGCTGAGCTCGATCGCGCCGGCATAGTCGCGCCAGATCGCAGCGAGATGCGACTTGCCCGATCCTGCCGGGCCTGCGAGCAGCACCACAGGCGCCGGCCACTCCGGCCAGCGGTCGATCAGGGCCGCTGCCTGCTGATTGGCCTGCGACACGACCAGATCGTCGCGCGTAAGCCCTGGCGAATGGCCCAGGTCGAGCGGCAATTGGCGCGGTTTGAAAGGCTCGCGCGTCACGGTCATTTTTCCGAACTTGCGCCGCCCGTATTGCGGGGATCGGCGGGCGGGCGCACCGCATGGCCATAGTAGAGCGGCGACTCAAGATAGCGTGAGATAGCAAACCGGACCAGAACAGCGACAGCCGCAGCAGCTGGCACGGCCACCAGCAGGCCGACAAAGCCGAACAGCGCACCGAAGGCAAACAGAGCAAACATCAGCCACACTGGATGCAGACCCACGCTCTTGCCGACCAGGCGCGGCTGCAAAATGTTGCCCTCGATGAACTGACCGACGAAGAAGACGGCGGCCACGGCCACCACCATCGTCCAGTCCGGCCAGAACTGGACGAAAGCCACGCCGACCGACAACACCAGCCCGACCATGGAGCCGACATAAGGAATGAAGCTGATGAGGCCAGCAAACAGGCCGATGAGCACGCCGAAATTCAGTCCGGTCAGCGTCAGGCCGATCGCATACATCACGCCGAGCACAAGGCAGAGCGTGCCTTGCCCGCGCACGAAGCCCGCAGTCGCCGCATTGATGTCGGTGGCAAGCTGGCGCACCGTCTCGACATGGTCGCGCGGCACCCAGCTGTCGACGACTGACACCATGCGGTCCCAGTCGAGCAGCATGTAAAAGGCGACGACCGGCGTGATGATGAACAGGCTGGCGATGGAAAACAGCGCCACGCCCGAGCTCCAGATCGACTGGAACACTGTCGACAGAAAGCCGAAGCCGGTGCTCAGCAGCGAGTTGAGCCCTTCGCGCAGGCCGGCCGCATCGACGCCAAAGCGCTGCTCCAGCCATTGCGGGTCGAAATTGGTGACCAGCTGCTGCAGCTTTTCGATATAACCAGGCACCTTGGCGGCGAAGTCCGCCATCTGCGAGGCCAGCACCGGGATCAGCACTACCAGCGCCAAAGTCAAAAGCACGATGAAGCAGATGAGGATCACCACCGTCGCCATGACTCGCGACAGGCCGAGCCGTTGTAGCCGGTCGGCGACCGGGTCGAGGAAATAGGCCAGCGCCATGCCCGCCACGAAGGGCAGCAGGATGTTGCTGAACAAATAAAGAAACGCGGCGAACAGAAGGGCTGTGATCAGCCAGAAGCGTATCTGCTTGCGGAATGCCGCCGAAGCGGCTTCTTCGGCCGCCTCGTTATCGGTTGGGAGTTTCGCCTTCGCCATTACCGCTCATGTGCCTCAGCCAAGCCACGAGATAGGCTGCCGCGGAAGCGACGGTCAAGAGGCCGGACAGTATTATCGACGCCGGGCGAACCGGGCCCAAGTCGAGCGTGAAAGCTAGCTCGGCCAGTACGATCGCCGCCAGGATGATCTGCATGGCGGTGTTCACCTTGGACACCATCAGCGGCTTCACCACAACCGGATTGCCCATCACCGTCGACAGCAGCACCGCACCGATGATCAAAGCGTCACGCGAAACCGCCAGCATCACGAGCCATAGCGGCAAATGCCCCATGATGCCGAGCACGACAAAGACGCTGACCAGCAGCAGCTTGTCTGCCATCGGGTCAAGATAGGCGCCGAGTTCGGAACGCTGGTTGAAATGGCGAGCGATGAAACCGTCGATCCCATCCGAGACGCCGGCGATGACGAAACCGGCGAAGGCCCAATCCCATCCCCCCGACAACATGGCGTAGATCACGCATGGCACGAGCACCAGGCGCATGATCGTGATCATGTTCGGAATAGTCACAACCGGCGTCCCCCCCTTGTCTTTTGCCGATACTCTTTGTCTTTTCCCGATACATGGGCGAGACTTGGCACCTCCGCAAGGGATGGGCCGGAATGTGGCCCTGTCCACTGCTTTGGCAGGCTGATTACGCTGCATCCGGCCTGTCTCGCTTGCGGGGAAGGGCCGTTCATGCGAATAGCGCCCAAAAGCGCACGGCATCAGGACTTGACGATGAGCGAAGGCAAGAACGGTCTCACCTATGCGCAGGCGGGCGTCGACATCGACGCCGGAAACCTGATGGTCGAGAAGATCAAGCCGCTGGTGCGCTCGACGCGCCGGCCAGGCGCGGATGGCGAGATCGGCGGCTTCGGCGGATTGTTCGACCTCAAGGCCGCTGGCTTCACCGATCCGATCCTGGTCGCAGCCAATGACGGCGTCGGCACCAAGCTCAAGATCGCCATCGACGCCGGCAAGCACGACACGATCGGCATCGACCTCGTGGCCATGTGCGTCAACGACATCGTCGTGCAGGGTGCCGAACCGCTGCTGTTCCTCGACTATTTCGCCACCGGCAAGCTCGACCCCAACCAGGGCGCCGACATTGTCTCAGGTATCGCCGAAGGCTGCCGCCAGGCCGGCTGCGCCCTCATCGGCGGCGAGACCGCTGAAATGCCGGGCATGTATCACGGCAACGATTACGACCTCGCCGGATTTGCGGTCGGCGCCGCCGAGCGCGGCCAGCTTCTGCCCACCGACGATGTTGTTGAAGGCGACGTGCTGCTCGGCCTCGCGTCTTCGGGCGTGCATTCCAACGGCTATTCGCTGGTGCGCCGAGTCGTTGAAACATCAGGTCTCAAATGGAGCGACCGCGCGCCCTTCGCCGACGGTCCGACGCTCGCCGAAGCGCTGCTCGAGCCGACGCGCATCTATGTGAAGTCGCTGCTCAAGGCGATCCGCGAAACTCACGGAATCAAGGCGCTGGCCCACATCACGGGCGGCGGTTTCCCCGAAAACATCCCAAGGGTACTGCCCAAGGAATTCTCCGCCGAGCTCGATCTTTCCGCCATCGACGTGCCGCGCGTCTTCTCCTGGCTCGCCGCGACCGGTGGTGTTGCGCCCGAGGAAATGATGCGCACCTTCAACTGCGGCATCGGCATGATCGCAGTGGTTGCCGACAGTCAGGCAGCGCAGGTCGCCGCCGTACTGCAGGAAGCTGGCGAGACGGTCACGCCGATCGGCCGCATCGTGCCGCGCCGCGACACCGGCGTCATCTATCGCGGTTCGCTGTCGCTATGAGCACGCCTCGCAAACGCACCGTCATCCTGATCTCAGGCCGTGGCTCGAACATGGCGGCCCTGATCGATGTCGCCGCCGACCCGGCCTTCCCGGCCGAGATCGTCGGCGTCATCTCCGACAAGGCCAACGCTGCGGGCCTGGGCATCGCGGCCAGCCGCGGCATCGCCACCAAGGTGGTGGCGCGCAGCGACTATGCCAGCAAGGACGCGCATGATGCCGCGATCGACGCAGCCCTTGCCACCTTCGGCGCCGAGATCGTCGCCCTTGCCGGCTACATGCGGCTGTTGACCAGCGGCTTCGTCGAGAAGTGGCAAGGTAAGATGATCAACATCCATCCAGCTCTGCTGCCGTCCTTCAAGGGCCTCGACACCCACAGCCGCGCGCTTAACGCCGGAATTCGCGTGCATGGCTGCACCGTGCATTTCGTCACGCCCGCCATGGATGACGGTCCGATCATCGCCCAGGCCGCAGTGCCCGTTCTGATCGACGACGACGAGCCGACGCTTTCCGCACGCGTGCTTAAGGCCGAGCACCGGCTATATCCCCTCGCCCTCAAGCTGTTTGCCGAGGGTAAGGTACGGATGGAAGGCGGCCGCACCGCCTATTCCGGTTTCCACGATACGATCGGCCAAGACGAAATTGCCGCGCCCAACCCGGCGCGCGATGAGATCGATCTCGAGCAACTGGCGCGCATCACCCCCTGACCGGGAGGCCGGCATGGCGAAGACCAGGCAATTGCTGCTTCTGCGCCATGCCAAGTCGAGCTGGGACACGCCCGAACTTGCCGACTTCGACCGGCCATTGTCGCCGCGCGGCCAGAAAGCCGCGCCGCGCATGGGCACGGAGATCGCTCAACGCGGCTGGCTTCCCGATCTCGCTCTTGTTTCGCCAGCGGCGCGCACCCGCGAAACCTGGCAGGTCGCATCAGCGAGCTGGCCGAAACCTCGGCCCAAGGTTGTGTTTCTGGAAAGCCTCTACGGGGCTTCGGCCAATGACCTTTTCAATGCCGCAAGGACGACGTCCAGGGACATCGCCACATTGCTGATCATCGGCCATAATCCGGGGCTCGAGACATTTGCCCTGCAGCTCGTCGGCCCCGGTTCGAATGGCGAGGCGCTTCATCTGCTTGAGGAAAAATTCCCAAGTGCCGCGCTTGCCCGCTTCGAGTTCGACGGCGATTGGGGCGAACTGCGCGCCGGTGCGGCCCGCCTCACCCACTGTTTCAGGCCAAAGGACCTGGATTGAGCCGGATGGCTTTGCCCGTAGTGGCGGAAGCAAGATAGTTGCATATACAATTATTCCTGTTATCTTCTACCCTATGTTCGACCATTGCATCTACTTCAACACCACAGCCCTTGCGCGACAGCTCGAGCGCATCTGGTCGACGGCCTTTGCCCCGTTCGACCTGACTCCTCCACAAGGGTTCATGTTGCGGGCCGTTCTGGCGCGGCCGGGCCTGCTGCAAAGCGAGCTTGCCGACGAACTGAAGATCGCGCGAGCGACTGCGACGCGCGGCCTTGACGGGCTGGAAGGCAAGGGCCTGATCGTCCGCAACAAGTCCACGCGCGACAAACGCGAATCCGCGATCACTCCGACCGCCGAGGCCCTGTCCATCAAGGATGCGGTGAACGCAGCAAGCGGAGCGACCACCGCGCACCTGACAGCCCTCTTTGGCGAGACGGTCTTTGCCGGTTTCGTCGAGCAGGCCAAGGCAATCGCGTCAAAGCTGGAATGACCCAGTCACGATAGTTGCATATCTAACCAATGGAGAAGAGCATGCCTATTCTCACCGTCAAGATTGCCGCGCAGCGCAGCGACACGCTGACCGGCGACGTAGCGGCGATGCTGGCCGAACACACCAGCAACATCCTCGGCAAGAAGCCTGAGGTGACGGCAATTGCCATCATCTATGTCGATCCGCGCGACTGGATCATCGCCGGCCGGTCCCTTCAGCAGCACGGCAAGTCAAGCTTTGCGCTGGAGATCAAGGTAACCGACGAAACCAACACCAAGGATGAGAAGAACCGCTACATCCAGGCAGTCTTCGATGGATTAGCGAAGATCCTCGGCGACATTCATGAAGAGAGCTACATCCACGTGCACGACGTCAAGGCCGCTGCCTATGGTTATGGCGGCAAGACCCAGGAGTTCCGCTATCACCATTCCTGATAGCGGAAGCCACCTATCGGAACTTACGACGCAACAGCGACACCAGCCAGGGCGCTGCGAGGATGAGTACAGCGCCACACAACCACACGACGACGATCAGCGGACGCAGGACGACACCGACCAGGCCAACCAATCCGCCGAGAAAGCCGGTGGTCTGCGAGCTGTCGAACGCGCTGACGACCTCGGTTCCGATGCCGGTCGCCGTCGCGGCATCCTTGCCGGTTTGCACGATCGCGTCGACATTGGTTGACGTCCAGGCAAGAATGCTGTCGACGAGGCTGTAGCCGACCCAGGCAAACAGCGACCACAACACAAGCACGATCAATGCCACCGCCATGCTGAACTTCGGCATCCGCGAACGGCGCTCGACCTTCGCGGAACCATCACGGCCGAATGCTTGGCTTCCGTGTTCGCTGGAGCCCCACTTCTCGGCACCACGGCGACCGTCAGCCGCCTTGTCGCCTTGCCAGGCGTTGATGGCCTTCATGACCTCACCGAGCTGGCCGCCATGGCCCTTTTCGCGCCCCTTGTGCTTATTGAAGCCCTGTTCGCCCATCGACCGTCTCCGAATTGGTTCAGCGCCGACGAATCATCGGCCGAGCACACATAGGACGAGTTGTTAGAGATAAAAGGACAAACCGCTGAAAAGACAGCGTGACGCAGGGTGCGTCAGTGAATGCGCTCCAAGGGCGCGCAGTTTTCGCGTTCCATCTGCAGCGTGGTGTGGTGCAGGTCGAATTTCTCCTGCAGACGCGCTTCGATCGCCTGGCGCACGATCTCGGCGTCAGCGCCCTCATCGAGAACCGTATGCGCGGTCAGCGACGCCTTGCTTTGAGTGATCGCCCACAAATGCAGGTCGTGCACCGAGGCCACGCCTGGCACCGTTGCGATGGCGTTTTCGACCTCGGCGAGGTCCATACCAGGGGGAACACCTTCGAGCAGGATGTTGATGCATTCCTTGAGCAGTATCCAGGTGCGCGGGAAGACCATGAAGCCGATGCCGACCGCCAGCAGCGAATCGACCCATTGCCAGCCGGTAAGCCAGATGACCACCGCACCGACAATGACGCCGAGGGAGCCGAGCATGTCGGCCCAGACTTCGAGATAAGCGCCCTTCACGTTGAGGCTGCCGTCCTTGTGACCGGCCAACAGGCGCATCGAGGTCAGATTGACCAGCAGGCCGATGACGGCGATGCCCAGCATGCCAATCGACTGAATTTCCTGTGGCACAGATAGCCTGACATAGGCCTCGTACAGGATGTAGAAAGCAACCGCGAGCAACAGCAGCGCGTTGAATGCCGCAGCCAAAATCTCGAAACGGGCATAACCGTAGGTGCGCAGAAGATCAGCCGGGCGGCGACCGACATTGATCGCCACAAGCGCGATCGCCAGCGCCATGGAGTCGGTCAGCATGTGCGTGGCATCGGAGATCAGCGCCAAGCTGCCGGTGACGAAGCCGCCGACGGCCTCCGCGACAGTGAAAGTGGCGGTCAGGCCGAACGCCATCCACAGCCGCGAGACCGGGGTGTTTTCGATGTCGCCGTGCGCATGGTCGCCGCTCATGGTGCCCTCAAGTTGATTGTCTCGCCAGATATCAGGCGGCGGGTCTGATCCAGACCTTGTTGTCGTGGACGGCGGCACCGCCATAAGGTGCCGGCGCATCGGCACCAGTCAGGACATTGATGCCCTCGCCGCGCTCATGATCCGAATTCGGCCAGATGCCCTCGGCAATGACCACGCCGCGCTTGATCTTGTCGAAGAGTCTGACATGCAGCACGACTTCGCCGCGCTTGTTGCCGATCTCGACACGGTCGCCCGATGACAGGCCTAGCTCGGCTGCGTCTTCAGAGTGGATCAGAAGCTCCGGGCGTCCCTCCTTCTCGCGTGACACAGGGGTTTCGGCGAAGGTGGAGTTGAGGAAGTTGCGCGCCGGCGAGGTCGCCAGCCGGAACGGGTGTTCGGCATCAGCCACCTCGATCAGGTCGACATGGTCGGGGAATTCCGGCAACTGCGCCACGGGGCCGAAGATGCCCATGCTTTTCGGCGGCTTGTTGGGTGCCGCCCCGCCATTCCACTGCGGCTTGAAGCGGAACTTGCCGTCGGCATGGCCAAACCCTTTGAGAAAATGCGCGTCCTCGAACTCCGGCTGCAAGTCGGCCCACTTTTGTTCCCTGAACGAGTCGAAATCGCCAAGGCCCTTTTTCTCCAGCATGACGTCGATGTGCTGGCGCTCGGTCATGCCGAAACCCGGCAGATGCGACACGCCCAGCCGCTTGCCCAGCTCCTCGATGACATAGTGGTTGGTGCGCGGCCCTTCCGGCGGGTCGATCAGCTTGGGCCCAAGCGTGATGTGCTGGTTGCCGCCACCCTTGTAGATGTCGTCATGTTCCAAAAACATCGTCGCCGGCAGCACGACATCGGCGAGCTTGGCCGTGTCGGTCATGAACTGCTCGTGCACACAAGTGAACAGGTCCTCGCGCAGAAAACCCTGCTTCACCAGCCGCTGCTCGGGCGCGACATTCATCGGATTGGTATTCTGGATCAGCAGTGCGGTCACCGGCGGGCCGCCATACAGCGCGTCTTCCTGGTTCATCAGCACAGGGCCGATGCGCGAATGGTCGAGATAGCGGATGTTGGGATTACGCATGCGGGTGCCTTCGAGAAGCTCGCCGTTGAGCTTCAGCACGCCGGAATTGGAATGGAAAGCACCGCCGCCCTCATATTGCCAGGCACCCGTCACCGCCGGGATCGACAGCGCGGCATGCATGTTGACCGAGCCGTTGCGCTGGCGCGAAAAACCGTAGCCAAGGCGGAAGAAGGTCTTTTTCGTCGTGCCGACCAGCCGGGCGAAGGCCTCGATCTCCTCGACCGCAAGGCCGGTGATCCGAGCTGCCCATTCCGGCGTCTTGTCGCTGAGATGCGCTTCCAGCCCCTTGGGATCGTCAGTGTATTTTTCGAGATAGGCACGGTCGGCCATGCCTTCCCTGAACAGCACATGCATGACCGCGCAGGCCAGCGCAGCGTCCGTGCCAGGCCTCAGCACCAGACCCATGTCAGCCTGCTTCAGGGTCGCATTCTCGTAGATGTCGATGACCACGATCTTGGCGCCGCGTTCCTTGCGCGCCTTGATGGCATGGGTCATCACATTGACCTGGGTGACCACCGCATTGGTGCCCCAGATCACGACGCAGTCGGACTTGGCGATCTCACGCGGGTCGGAACCGCGGAGCGAGCCGGTGCCCATCACATAGCCGGTCCAGGCCAGATTGGTGCAGATCGAGCCGAAGAAACCGGAATATTTCTTGGCGTGGCGCAATCGCTCGATGCCGTCGCGCTGCACCAGCCCCATGGTACCAGCGTAGAAATAGGGCCACACCGTCTCGGAGCCGAGCTTCGCCTCGGCGGCGATGAATTTTTCGGCGACCAGATCGAGTGCGGCTTCCCAACTCGCTTCCTTCCAGTTGCCGTCGCCCTTGGCGCCGGCTCGGATAAGCGGCTTCAGCAGACGGTCGGGATGGTGGACGCGGTCGGCGTAGCGGGCAACCTTGGCGCAGACGACGCCGGCGGTGTAGCTGTTGTCCTTGGCACCATGCACGCGGCCGATCGTCTTGCCGTCGAGCAGCTCGACTTCGAGCGCGCAGGTCGAAGGGCAATCATGCGGGCAGGCCGAATGGCCGATGCGAATTTTGGTATGGGTGTTCATGTGCCGACCGTATCGGGATTTGCGTCAGCGAGACATAGAGATGTTCGCTCGCCAATGTCCAGTCAACACACACTGGGCGATAACAACCTTAGGATGTCGACAAAAGCCAGTCTGCAATCTATAATAACATATTTGGCACCTGAACAATCAGCGATTGCAACCCTTCTCAGACACCAGTTAGGGAGGTTTTCAGGCCGCAGATCCAAGGACATACCAATTCAATCTTCCCAGCAATTCGGCACCATCCAACGTCAGGTTGGACGAGGAATGGTACCCAGGCATCATTCCATACGCCCTTTCAGCCTCAACCAGGCGCAATGTCGATCCCATTACCGGCATCAGGGCTGTCGTCATCCATGCAACCGCCGGCTCTTCATCTGAAGGCGCGGTCTCCGTCATCAAATCGAGAAGCGCAAGCTTCCACTGGCTGGTCCCTGACGAGAATGAGGCCGCACATGGCAAGAATGTATGGGCCACCTGCCACGAGGCACGTCGCGCCTGGCACGTCCGCAACTCGGCTTCCCACCAGGACGTTTATTTCGGCGAGCAAGGCGTCAACGACTACTCGCTCGGGATAGAGATCGTGAACACCGTGGCATCGAGCGACCGATATTCAGATTGGCAGGTGGCCGCCACAGCACAGATCGTCAGGTATTGCTAGGAGAAGTATCCAAACCTGAAGTATATCGTTTCCCAAGCCAAGCTGGATCCGGACCGGCGTGATGACCCCGAGCGCATTTTCCGTGGGACAAGTTTCGAGACATCGTCCTGAACTCGTCGGAAGGCCCGAGGGAAGCCGTGGTTGCCGAATATGCGCGCAACGCACGCGAGGTCAGGGAACAGGTGATCTTCGACGACTGATCGCGGCCAACAGACCAACATCGCCACAAGATGTGGAATGTTGGCCTGTCGCGCCAGTCCGGCCCGACAGCACCTGGAAACATCTCTGTTGCAATAGACTCGCGGAATAAGCCCCTACTCCGCGATGCCTTCTTCATATTCCGCCGACATCGCAAGCCATTTTTCCTCATGACCGTTGAGCTGGGCGGCAAGCTGAGAGCGCTCCTTGGCAAGCTGCGTCGCCGTCGTGGGATCCTTCTCGTACAGCTTCGGATCAGCAAGCTGATCCTCGATGGCGTCGGCGCGCTTGCGGATGCGGTCCATCAGGGCCTCGGTGGCGCGGATCTCCTTGGCCAGCGGCTCCATGGAGGCACGGCGCGCGGCGGCCTCGCGGCGGCGGTCGGCCTTGGAGGCCTTGTCCGCCTCGCGACGTTCCCTGCGATCGCCAGACACGCCCGTCACCAGCGTCTTGTAGTCCTCAAGGTCGCCGTCATAGGGATTGACGCTGCCGTCCTTGACCAACCACAGCCGGTCGGCCGTCGCTTCGAGCAGGTGGCGGTCATGCGAGACCAGGATCACAGCGCCCGGGAATTCGTTGAGCGCAAGGATCAGCGCTTCGCGGCTGTCGATGTCGAGATGGTTGGTCGGCTCGTCGAGGATGAACAGGTTCGGCCCATCGAAGGCGGCCAAGCCCATCAGCAGACGCGCCTTTTCACCGCCGGACAGGTCCTTGGCGGCGGTGTTCATCTTGTCGGTGGCGAGACCGAACTGGGCGACACGAGCGCGCACCTTCGATTCCGGCGCATCCGGCATCAGCCGGCGCACGTGCTCATAGGCGTTTTCATCCGGCCTCAGGTCGTCGAGCTGGTGCTGGGCGAAGATCGCGACCTTGAGACCAGGCGCGATTGTCACTGAACCCGTATCAGCCTTCAGCCGTCCAGCCAGAAGCTTGGCGAAAGTCGACTTGCCGTTACCGTTGGCGCCGAGCAACGCGATGCGATCGTCGGCATCGATGCGCAAAGTCATCTTCTTCAGGATCGGGCTGCCCGGCTGGTAGCCGACGCTGACGGCGTTGAGTGCCACAATCGGCGAAGCCACCGTCTTCACCGGCTCGGGGAAGCTGAACGGCCGAACATTGTCCTCAACAAGCGCCGAGATCGGCTTCATCTTTTCCAGCGCCTTGATGCGCGACTGCGCCTGGCGGGCCTTGGATGCCTTGGCGCGGAAGCGGTCGACGAAGGACTGCAGGTGCTTGCGCGCTGCGTCCTGCTTGACGCGGCCCTTCTCCTGCAACTCGCGCTGCTCGGCGATCTGGCGCTCGAACTGGTCGTAGCCACCGCGCCAGAAGGTCAGCTTCTTCTGGTCGAGATGGACGATCGAATTGACGGCGCGGTTAAGCAGGTCGCGATCATGGCTGATCAGCAGAACGGTGTGCGGATATTTCGAGACATAGTTCTCGAGCCACAGCGTGCCTTCAAGGTCGAGATAGTTGGTCGGCTCGTCGAGCAGCAGAAGATCGGGCTCGGCAAACAGCACGGCTGCAAGCGCGACGCGCATGCGCCAGCCGCCCGAAAAAGACGAAGCCGGGCGCCTTTGCGCCGCGTCGTCGAAGCCGAGGCCGGCAAGAATTGTCGCCGCACGGGATTCGGCCGAATGGGCATCGATGTCGGCAAGGCGAATATGAATCTCGGCGATTCGGTGCGGATCGGTCGTCGTAAGCTCTTCGGCCAGCAGTGCTGCGCGCTCGACATCGGCCTTGAGCACGATCTCGATCAGCGGCTCCTCGGTGCCGGGCGCTTCCTGCGCCACCTGGCCGATACGCGTGTTCTTGGGCAGGCTGATGTTGCCGGTTTCGGAGCTGAAGTCGCCGGTGATCGCCTTGAACAGCGTGGTCTTGCCGGTACCGTTGCGCCCGACCAAGCCCGCCTTGGTCCCGGCAGGCAGGGTCAACGACGCGTGGTCGAGGAGAAGACGTCCGGCAATGCGGAGGGAGAGATCATTGATTATGAGCATGGCGTGGCGGTTTTGGCGGAGAGTTGCGGCAATGGCAAGGGCGCACGGTACCTATCAGGCACAACGCGCGGTCGAAAACGCCCCTGGCGCACTGCTTTCAGGCGAAAGCGGGTCTGCGGGTACGGTGCAGCACGTCTCCGGCGAGTTCGCCCACGGCATCGACGGCCGGTCCGTCGAGTGACGCCGGCGGCGGTGAGGCATACCCGATAGCAAACAACACAGCGCTGCCAGCCGCCAGGATGGCGAAGAGCACGAACATGCCCGGTCCGCCCAATGCTCCAAGCGCCAGGCCGCCAAGCAACGGTCCGAGAAAATTGCCGACCGAGCACAACGAGTGCGCGCCAAAATAGGCGCCGCGATTGTCGTCGTTGGAGATCTTGTCGACCAGCACATATTCCGCCGGCACGACCAGCACCTCGCCAATGGTGAACAGCACCATGAAACCGATCAGCATCGTGGCACTTGTAGCAACGGCAAAACCAATCTCGCCGCCGAGGAACAGCAGGCAGCCCAAAACCATCGCGCGAAGCGGTCCGATCTTTTCGATCAGCATCCGGGCGGGTGCTGTGGCAAGCACAACCACCGTCGCGTTGGTGGTCACCAGCCAGGCGAATATCTTCATGCCGTCGGCAAGATTGGTGGTCAGATATTGCGATAGCGTCACCGACCACTGGCCGTAGACAGCCATCAGCAGCGTTCCTCCGCCAACGTAAAACAGCAACCGGCGGTCGCGCAGCGCCGCACCCAGCCTGCGGAATCCAGGGGCCTGAACCGCAGCCTGCTCGCCATTGCGGCTGGCAGGCATGTTGGGAACAATGATGAAGATCGCTGCCGAAAAAGCGAAATGGACGACGCCGGCGATGACGAAGGGAAGCGGCGAGTTGGCGCCGATGGCAAGGCCGATCATCGGGCCGATGGCCCAGCCGGCATTGATCACCAGATAGCGCCACGAAAACATCTTCAGCCGAAGTTTTTCGGGTGCAGCATCGCTCATCAGCGCACGCGACACCGGCTCATAGACGGCGGCGGAAACCGACGAGACGATATGAGCCAGCGCAAAGGCCGCGACTGACTGTGCCAGGCCCAGACCGACAAGCCCCAGACCGGCAAACAGCAAAGCCGTCGTCAGCACGACGCGGCGGCCGATGCGATCGGAGATCGTCCCGGCAAAGGGGCTGACAGTGGCGCCCAACAATGGCCCCGCGCCGATCAGCACGCCGATCATGGCCGGGCTGAGCCCGAAATCCTGCTGGAGCCGGATAGCGAGGAAGGTCAGGCTCATGCCACGCGCGATCGCCACCATGCCGGAGCCCGCAATGAGCAGCAGCACGATTGCCTGGCCGGTCTTTTCGCCATAGGCGCGCAATGAATTCTCCGCGTTTCGAAAGTGCCTGCACCCCAGCACAGCGGCCGTGGCGTCGCCATATCGTCTGGCTGAGATACCAGCCGAAGGCAAGGCAAGCCACCTCCCGATCCTATGATCCAGACAGCTCATGACAGGACGTTCGTTGTCCGAAAAGTATCCGGCCTGAGTTTAGGCAAATGCCCTGCCGTCTTCCGTCCGCTGGAAATAGATGAGGTCGAGCCCGACGGATTCTCGCCCAAGCACCGTCAGGATCATGTGCGCCTGCCCACGATGATGTGTCTGATGATTGAAGAGATGAGTGAGCGCGGGTGCGAGCCTTTGTGAAATCGTGCGCATGTCCGTAATTGTCATGTAGGTGAAGCGCCCGGCAAATGCCTTGTCGGTGAGCGAGCCAATCCACTGCACGATGCGCTTGTCTTCGGCCTGCCGCACTGCCCGGAGCTTTGCGAAATCGGCGTGAACGATCGTGTCCAGCGACGACGGCGCATCGCCCTCGCCCGTGAAGCGTTTCAGCCAGACCCGATCAGCCACCAAGAGATGGTTGAGTGTGCCTTTCATCGACTTGAAGAACGCACCGGTGTCAGCTTCATACTCCGCCACGTCCAGATCGGCGGCGGCCTCGTAAATCCGTTCGTTGGCCCATTGATTGTAAGCGGCCAACATCATGAAATGCTGCTTCATCTGTCATCCTTCGGTGCTTCGAAAATCACTGCCCACTTACTACAGCCCATCGGGAATTACCGCCAATGACCATTCTCTTCTACGACCTCGTCGGCCGCGATCCGGCACGTCCGTTCAGCCCGCATTGCTGGAAGGTGGCGATGACGCTGGCTCACAAAGGGCTCGACTACCGGGCGGTGCCGACCCGTTTCCTCGAAGTGCCCGCCATCGAAAACGGCAGTTCAAAGACCATCCCCGTCATCCGTGACGGCGACAAGGTGATCGCGGATTCTTTTGCCATCGCGCTCTATCTCGAAGAGGCCTATCCGGACCGGCCGACGCTGTTTGGCGGCAAGGGCGGTGAAGCGCATGCCCGTTTCATCGAACGCTGGTCGCAGCTGACAGTGCACCCCTATCTCGGTGTCACAGCGCTCGCCGCACTTCACGCCATGCAAGATGAAGCCAATGGCGCCTATTTCCGCCAGAGCCGGGAAACGCGCTACGGCAAGACGCTGGAAGAGGTGAGTGCGGCACGCGACGCCGGGCTCAACACCTTCAGAGCTTCGCTCGATCCGCTGCGCAGCATGCTGACCTACCAACCGTGGATCGGTGGCAACGGGCCGCTGTTTGCCGATTACATCGTGTTTTCTGCCTTCCAGTGGGCCCGCATCGCTACCCCCTTCAGACTGCTCGACGACGCTGACCCGATCGCCGAATGGTTCGGCCGCTGCCTCGATCTCCATGATGGTCTGGGACAACGCGTGCCGGCAGCCGCGTAGGCCGCTGCCTTGCCCCCTTGGCAATGCGGCGGGCGGCCTGTATAGAGCCCGCCACACTGCAAATCCCCAGATCACAAGGACCTATCATGGCGATCGAACGCACATTTTCGATGATCAAGCCGGACGCGACCAAGCGCAACCTGACCGGCGCCGTCACCAAGATGCTTGAGGATGCCGGCCTGCGCGTCGTGGCGTCCCGCCGCGTATGGATGAGCCGCCGCGAGGCCGAAGGCTTCTACGCCGTCCACAAGGAACGCCCCTTCTTCGGCGAACTGGTCGATACCATGACGTCCGGCCCGACGATCGTCCAGGTTCTCGAAGGCGAAAACGCAATTGCCAAGAACCGCGAAGTGATGGGCGCCACCAACCCGGCCAACGCCGACGAAGGCACCATCCGCAAGGTCCACGCGCTGTCGATCGGCGAAAACTCGGTGCACGGCTCGGACGCTCCTGAGACCGCAGCCCAGGAGATCCGCTACTGGTTCTCCGATACCGAAGTCGTCGGCTAATCCAGCCAGCGAGCAGCGGCCTTCAAGCCACTGAACCAGAATCGAAAAAGCCGGGGTTCGCGCCCCGGCTTTTTATTTTGTCCCAAGTGCGTCCTTCGAGGCTCGCCCGCGACGGTTGGCCTCAAACTCTCAAAGGTCACAGCGGGCTCGCACCTCAGGATGAGGACCGTTGGCGCCAACGGTCCTCATCC